>JBKCXA010000041.1:0-10173 GCA_046316935.1 Prosthecobacter sp. | reverse complement strand
AGGCCGACACGGAGCGCGGGCCCCGCATCGCCTTCGTCAACAAGCCGCACCGCACAGGCGCCACCTTCGACAACGTGGGTGAAGACGTGCGCAAGAAGCTCGGTGCGCCCGCTTATCCGATCCTCATCCCCATCGGTGCCGAGGACAATCTCATCGGCCAGATCGACGTGGTGAACCAAAAGGCCATCATCTATTCGGATGACGAAAAGTTTGGCTCCAAGTACACCGTTCGTGACCTCGAAGGTGCCGAAGTTGAAAAGGGCAAGGCTGCCTATTCTGAGCTTCTGGACGCTGTTTGCAGCGCCGACGACGAGTTGGGCATGATGTTCCTCGAAGAGCAGCCCATCGGCCCGAAGGAACTTAAAGCCGGCCTTCGCCGTGCCGTGATCGCCAATAAGATCATCCCGATGGCTGGTGGTTCTGCCTTCAAGAACAAGGGTGTGCAGTATCTGATCGACGCCGTGATCGACTATCTCCCCGGCCCCCTCGACATCGAAGCCCAGAAGGGCACCGTCGTTGATGAGCCTGAGACTGTCATCGAAGCCAAACCCGACGATAACGGCAAGTTCATCGCCCTCGGCTTCAAGCTCTGGTCTGACAAATTTGGTCGCTTGGTCTTCTTCCGCGTCTATTCCGGCTGCGTGAAGAAAGGAGACACGATCTACAATCCCCGCACACGTAAATCCGAGCGCGTTGGCCGTCTCATTCAGATCCAGGCTGCTGTCCATAAGGACATCGATTGCTGCTACTCCGGTGATATCGCCGCTCTCGTGGGTGTGAAGGATGTCCGCACAGGTGACACCTTCTGCTCGGAGGACCTTGATGTCCAACTCGAGCCCCCGACCTTCCCAGAACCGGTTATCTCGATGGCCGTCGAGCCGAAGACCAAGGGCGACCAGGAAAAGATGGGCAATGCCCTCCAGCGCCTCTCGGAAGAAGATCCGACCTTCTTCGTCAAAACCGATGAAGAAACCGGCCAGACCATCATCGCCGGCATGGGTGAGCTTCACCTCGAAATTCTCTGCGACCGCCTCAAGCGTGAGCACAAGGTGGAAACCAACACCGGCAAACCTCAGATCGCCTACCGTGAGACCCTCACCCAGGCTGCTGGTGGCGAAGGCAAGCTCGTCAAGCAGTCCGGTGGTCGCGGTCAGTATGGCCACGTGGTCATCAATGTCCGCCCTGGCGAAAAGGGCTCCGGTATCGTCGTCGAAAACAAAGTCGTTGGCGGCACCATCCCGAAAGAATTCATCAATCCTGCTAAGGCTGGCTGCATCGAAGCCGCTCTGAACGGCATCATCGCCGGTTATCCGGTGATCGACATGCACATCGAATTGATCGACGGCTCCAGCCACGAAGTCGATTCCAACGAAAACGCCTTCAAGATGGCAGGTATCTTCGCCGTGAAGGACGCTCTCAAGAAAGCCAAGTGCATTCTTCTCGAGCCGATCATGGCCGTGGAAGCCTCCACGCCTGAAGATTATCAGGGCGACATCCTTGGTGACCTTAACCGCCGCCGTGGCAAGATTCAGGGCATGGACATGCGCGGTGCTACCGCCGTCCTTCGCGCCGAAGTGCCGCTGGCTGAAATGTTCGGCTACTCCACCGCCATCCGCACCCTTTCCTCTGGTCGTGCCAGCTACTCCATGCAGCCCTCGCACTTCGAGCAGGTCCCGCAGCAGATCGTCGATCAGATCGTCGAGCAGCGCGGCGGCGGCAAATAATGTGCCCTTCTTCGAACTGAACCCCTTTTTAACCACGCTTCCCCGTCATGAGTAACCAGCGCATCCGCATCCGTCTCCGCGCGTATGATTACCGCACGCTCGACAAGAGCACCGCGGACATCGTCGAAACCGCCAAGCGCACAGGCGCCCGCGTCGCAGGCCCCATCCCGCTTCCCACCCGCATTGAGAAGTTCACCGTGAACCGCTCCCCGCACGTGGACAAGAAGTCGATGGACCAGTTCGAGCTGCGCACCCACAAGCGCCTTCTCGACATCGTCGATCCCACCGCCCGCACCGTGGACGAGCTCAAGAAGCTCAACCTTCCCTCCGGCGTGGACATCACGATCCGCATCTAATTTTCACCGCGAGAACCCCCAATCATCCCCAAAGGAGATAACACTATGAGTCTCGGACTAATCGGAAAAAAACTCGGCATGACAAAAGTCTATACGGACAAGGGCGAAGCAGTCGCCGTGACCGTCGTGGACGTCAGCGGCAACCAAATCATCCAGGTCAAGCGCAGCGACGGCAAGGACGGCTACACCGCCGTGCAGGTCGGCTACGGTGATCAGAAGGAATTTCGTGTGACGAAGCCCCTGATGGGCCACTTCAAGAAGCACGGCTCCGGCGCGAAGAAGATCGTGAAGGAATTCCGCCTGACCGGTGACGACAAGCTTCCCGCTGCCGATGCCAAGTATGACGCCAGCATGTTCAGCAACGGCCAGATCGTTGACGTCATCGGCACCACTAAGGGCAAAGGCTTCCAGGGCGTCGTGAAGCGCTGGAATTTCGCCGGCCAGCCGCAGTCCCACGGTTCCATGATGCATCGCCGTCCTGGTTCCATCGGTTGCCGTCTGACCCCCGGTCTCGTCTGGAAGAATCAGAAGATGCCTGGTCATGATGGTGTTGACCGCCGCACCACCCAGAATCTCGTCGTCGTGCAGAGCCGTCCTGAAGAAGGCCTGCTGCTCATCAAAGGCTCCATCCCCGGTAACAAAGGCAGCATCGTCGTGGTGCGCCCCGGTAAGAAGGCCGTCGCCAAATAATCACCCAGAGGAACTGAATCATGTCCGCCCAAGTTCTTACCGCCGACGCCGCCAAAGCGGCCCAAATCAACCTCACCGAAGGTCACCAAGGCTCTCAGGCCCTGCATGAGACTGTGGTAGCCTACCGTGCGAACCGCCGCCAAGGCACTGCCTGCACCAAAAACCGCTCCGAAGTGTCCGGTTCTGGCAAGAAGCTCTGGAACCAGAAGGGCACCGGTAATGCCCGTATGGGTTCTAAGCGCTCCCCGATCTGGAGTGGTGGTGGTGTCGTCTTTGGTCCCCGTCCTCGCGACTATTCCAAGAAGACGCCGAAAAACGTCAAGAAGCTGGCCCTCCGTGCTGCTCTGACCGCCCGCATCAACGACGGCGCTGTGCTCACCACCGGTGCTTTCGCCATCGCCGACGGCAAGACCAAGTCTTTCGTCTCCGCTGTCAGCAAGCTCTCGAACGCCAAGAACGTGCTCGTGATCGGCAATCAGTTCGACGAAGTCACCTTCCGCGCCGCTCGCAACGTGCAGAATGTCCAGCTCATCGCCGCCAGCGATGTGAACGCTGAAAACCTCCTTCGCTACCAGGCCATCGTTGTGGCCGGTGACGCCCTCCAAACCCTTGCCCAGAGGACCGCCTGATATGAGAGACCTTCACAAAGTGATCCAGACCATCCGTCTTACCGAGAAAGCCACGCTCCTCGGCGAGAACAACAATGAGTATGTCTTCAAGGTTGATCCCCAGGCCACGAAGATTGACATCAAGCAGGCTGTTGAGAAGCTTTTCGGCAAGAAAGTCGAAGGTGTCCGCACCCTGAATGTCTCCGGCAAGGCCAAGCGCGAACGCCGCGCTGACTACGGCCGCACCAACCACTGGAAGAAGGCTGTCGTCCGTCTCAAAGCCGGCGAGAAGCTCGACCTCGCATGATCCTCCGCCCGTTCTAGGCAACCCTTTACCCTCACACCACCATGGCGCTGAAAACATTCAAGCCCCAAACCCCTTCCAACCGCTACAAGGAGTGGAATTCGTTCGACGAAATCACCAAGGACACGCCGGAGAAGAGCCTCACCGTCGCTCTCCGCCGCAGCGGTGGTCGTAACAACACGGGCCGCATCACCTGCCGTCACATCGGTGGTGGTCACGACAAGCGTTACCGCCTCATCGACTTCAAGCGCCTTCGCCGCAACGAGGCCGCCAAGGTCGTCGGCATCGAATACGATCCGAACCGCTCCGCCCGCATCGCGTTGGTCGAGTATAAGGATGGCGAGCGTGCTTACATCCTCGCTCCCTCCCAGCTCCAGGTCGGTGCCAGCGTCATGGCCGGTGAAAACGCCGCTCCTGAAGTCGGCAATGCCCTCCCTCTCGCCAAGATCCCTCTCGGCATGAGCATCCACAACATCGAGCTCGTCCCCGGTCGTGGTGGTGTCGCCGCCCGCGCTGCTGGTCAGGCCGCTGTTTTGAACAACCGCGAAGGTGAATACGCCCTCGTCCGCATGCCTTCCGGTGAAATTCGCAAGATCCTCGCCGTGTGCTACGCCACGATCGGCCAGGTCGGAAACATCGAACACATGAACGTGGTCTCCGGCAAGGCTGGCCGCACCCGCTGGCAGGGCGTCCGCCCGACCGTGCGCGGTATGTGCATGAACCCCATCGACCATCCGAACGGTGGTGGTGAAGGTCGCTCGAAGTCCGGTGGTGGTCGCCAGCACCTTCTCAGCCCTTGGGGCCACGCGAAGGGTGAGAAGACCCGCAACAAGAAGAAGGCCACGGGCAAGCTCATCGTCCAGCACCGTAAAGGCAAGTAATCCACTTTTGACCCTCCGAATCCTCTTATGGCACGTTCCCTGAAAAAAGGCCCCTTCATTCAGCAAGCCCTCCTCGACAAGGTGGACAAGATGAATGAGTCCAAAGGCGGCAAGCGCCCCATCAAGACCTGGGCCCGCTCCTCCATGATCACGCCTGACCTCGTCGGCCACACTTTCCTCGTCCACAACGGCAAGGATTTCGTGTCCGTCTATGTCACCGAAAACATGGTCGGTCACCGCCTTGGTGAATTCGCCCTGACCCGTATCTTCAAGTCTCACGGTGCCGTCACTGTGAAGGCCGCCAAGTAATCCACTTCCTGCTCCGCTCCATCCTCATGTCGATCTCCTCCACAGCACGCTATACCCTTGCACTGCTCCTCGCAGTGTGTGGCGGCGTGCGTGCGCAGAACGATGTGAACCTCGAACTTCGCGAACTTCACACCACGCTCGCCGTGGCTGCTCAGAAGATCCAGAAGCTCGAAGCGGACGCCTCTTCGGCCAAGGACAAGAACGACGCTCTCGCTCAGTCTGCCGCCGCGGCCAATCAGGAAGCCACCGAGCTCAAAGACCGCTACGAGAAGCTTCGCGGCCTCCTCGAAGGTCTGGGCATCTCCGCCCTCGAAAACTCCAAGGATCAGGCTCAAGAGCGTCTTCTGGCCGCTTTGAGCGACCTCCGCATCGTCAAGCAGCAGCGCGACGAACTTGCCCAGTCCCTCATGGAAGTCGCCGAGGCTAGTGTGAACCTCGCTCGCAGCGCTCCGAATGCCGATCCGGCCGCCGCTGACCGCCTCAACAAAACTCTCACCGCCGCTGACGGCCTCCTCAGCAAGATTGGCAACACCGCTCCTGTCGAAGGAGCCCCCGCTGGTGATCTCCAGAATGCCCGCGTGGTCTCTCTCAAGCCCGAGCTTGGCATCGCCGTCCTCAGCCTCGGCCGTAAAGACGGCGTGAAGCCCGGCATGCCCTTCGAGATCTTCCGCGAAGACAAGCCTATCGCAAAAGCACTCATCACTGAAGTCCGCAATTCTGTCTGCGGCGCCATCGTCCAGGAACTCGCCGACAACACGGACCCCGTTCGCGTTGGTGACCGTGGCCGCGCCGAGACTGTCGCCCCCTCTTTTTAAACCACCCTGCTCAAGAAGCCTCTCCACGTTATGTCAGCCCCCACCGTCCGCTCCACATACAAGTATGCCCGGATCTCTCCGCAGAAGGCCCGGCAGGTCACCCGCGCCATCACCGGCATGCCAGTGAGCCAGGCCCTCAGCGTCCTCGACTTCACCCCGAAAAAGGGTGCTTTCCTCGTCGGTAAGGCCCTCCGCTCCGCTGTCGCCAATGCCGAGAACAATCACGAGCTCGACGCCTCCGAAATGATCGTCACGAGCGCCGTCGCCACTCCTGGCCCTGCTCTTTCCCGCTTCATGCCGCGTGCTCGTGGCTCGGGCGCTCCCATCAAGAAGCGCATGACCCACATCACCGTCATCATCGGTGCCAAGCCTGAAGAAGAGGCCAAGGCCGAAAAAGCCGCCAAGCCTGCCAAGAAGAAGGCCGCCAAGAAATCCGCTGAATAATCTCCGTCACTTAACACCTCGATCCGCACCTTATGGGCCAGAAAGTCAATCCAATCGGTTTCCGCCTCGCCGTCTCCAAAGACTGGCGCTCCAAGTGGTATGCTCCGAAAAAGGAGTTCGCCGATTCCCTTCACAGCGACATCGCCATTCGCAACTACCTCAAGGAAAAGCTCATGCAGGCTGCCTTGTCGAAGATCGTGATCGAGCGTGCCTGGAACCAGGTCCGTGTCACTCTCCACACCGCTCGCCCGGGTCTCGTCATTGGTCGCAAGGGCCAGGAAATCGAGGTGATGAGCCAGAAGGTCTCCGAAATGTGCGGCGGCCGTCAGGTGAAGATCGACATTTTCGAGATCAAGCAGCCTGAGCTTGACGCCCAGCTCGTCGCCGAGGCCGTCACGGTCCAGCTTGAGCGCCGTATCTCCTTCCGCCGCGCCATGAAGCGTGCCGTGCAGACCGCCATGGACATGGGTGCCGAAGGTATTCGTATCCGCGTCGCCGGCCGTCTCGGTGGTGCTGATATCGCCCGTGCCGAATGGTATCGCCAGGGCAAGGTGCCTCTTCAGACTCTCCGCATCCCGATCGACTATGGCTTCGCCGAGGCGAAGACCGTTTACGGCATCATCGGATGCAAAGTGTGGCTCAACCGCGGCAACGCCCCTGAGAATTCACGTCCTCGTGACGATCGTCGTCCGCGCCGTGATCGCAACGATGGTGGCCCTGGTGGTGCCGCTCCCCGTGGTGGCCGTGGCCGTCGTCCGGCCGCCGAGGCCGCCCCTGCCGAGGCTCCCGCCGAAGCACCTGCCGCCGCTTGATTTCAAATCCTCCGTTTCAAATCTCCACTTTAGACAGTCATGGCACTTCTCCCCAGCAGAACCAAATACCGCAAGCAGCAGCGCGGCAATCGCGGTGGCAACGCCACCAGCGGCAACAAGCTCGATTTCGGTGACTTCGGCCTCCAGCTCCTCGACCGTGGCTGGATCAAAAACAACCAGATCGAAGCCTGCCGTGTGGCCCTCACCCGCTTCCTCAAGCGCAAAGGCAAGGTCTTCATCCGCATTTTCCCACACAAGCCCGTCACCCAGCGTCCGCCGGAAGTCCGAATGGGTAAAGGTAAGGGCGCTCCTGAATTCTGGGTCGCCGTTGTCCTTCCTGGCCACATGATGTTCGAAATCTCGGGCGTCAATGAAGCCACCGCCCGCGAGGCCTGCCGCCTCGCCGCGAACAAAATCGGCATCCGCAGCCGCTTTGTCACCCGCGAGAGCATGCACAAATAGGCCCTTGGCACTGAGAACCGCGAACCGAGAACCGACTTATGAAGATCAAAGAACTCCGTGAATCCAGCGTCGAAGAGCTTTCTGCTCGCCGCCGTGAGCTCAAGCAAGAAGCCCTCAACCTGCGCATCCAGCAGCAGAGCGGCCAGCTTGAAAATCCCGCCCGTCTCACCCAGATCCGCAAAGAGATCGCCCGCATCGAGACCATCATCACCGAGCGCTCCCACGCCGCCACTGCCAAGAAGGCCGCGTAACCTCCCGAAACCCTTTTTCCATCCGTAACACATGAGCGAGGCCGCTACCACATCCGCCCCCACCGAAAAGAAGCCCGTGCAGAAGACGCGCGTTGGCGTCGTCACCTCCGCCAAGATGGCCAAGACCATCGTCGTCGAGGTCGAGCGCCGTGTGCCCCATCCGCGTTTCAAGAAAATCGTCCGCAAGACCTCCAAGTTCTACGCTCACGATGAGAAGACCGAGGCCAAGGAAGGCGACAAGGTGCTCATCTCCGAGACCCGCCCGCTCTCCAAGCTCAAGCGCTGGAACCTCGTCGAGGTGCTCAAGCACTAATTCATAGTTTCAAACACCCTTAACCACGGAGGACCGACCCTTATGCTTCAGATGGACTCCGAAATCCCGATCGCCGACAACACCGGCGCTCGCATGGCCGAGATGATCGGCGTGCTCGGCAAGAAAAACACCCGTTTCGCCTATGTCGGCGACATCATCACGGCACACGTCCGCGAGGCAACCCCCACCGCCGCTGTGAAGAAGGGTGAAGTGATCCGCGCAGTCGTCGTGCGCACCGCGCATCCGATCCGCCGCAACGACGGCTCCATCCTTCGCTTCGACAAGAACGCGATCGTCGTCATCGACAAGGACAACAACCCCAAGGGCACCCGCATCTTCGGCCCTGTCGCCCGTGAACTGCGCGACAAGAACTTCATGAAGATCGTCTCCCTCGCCCCCGAAGTGCTCTGATTTAACCACATGAAAACCCACGTCAAAAAAGGCGACACCGTCATCGTCATCACCGGAGACAACAAGGGATCCCAGGGCACCGTCCTTCAGGTCCTCCCCGCCAAGGGCCGCGTCCTCGTCGAAGGTGTGAACATGATCAAAAAGGCCGTCAAGCCGTCCCAGCAGAACCAAAGCGGCGGTCACATCGAGAAAGAAGCCCCCATCGCCATCTCGAACGTGAAGCTCGCCGACGCTCCGAAGAAGGAAAAGAAGGCTCCTGCGAAGAAAAAGGCAGTTGCCAAAAAGAAGTAAGACGCCACTCTCCCGCCCCCATTTTGCCTCCCCCGCCGCTCCAAGCTTCGCTCTGACCAGCGGACCACGGCGGAAAGGACGCACAGCCCGAAACTGAATCATGGAACCCGCCCTCAAAACCCTCTATAAACAAAAAGTCAGTGAATTGAAGAGCCAGCTCGGCCTCGAAAACATTCACGAAGTGCCCAAGCTCGAAAAAATCGTCGTGAACTGCTCCGTTGGCAGCCAGGGCGAGCGCAAGCAGGCCATCGAAGACGCTGTGAACGAAGTGCAGCTCATCACCGGCCAGAAGCCCGTCATCACGAAATCGAAGAAGGCCATCGCCAACTTCAAGCTCCGCGAGGGTGAGAATGTCGGCGTGAAGATCACGCTGCGTGGCAACAAGATGTATGACTTCATGATGCGCCTGGTGCGCACCGCCGTCCCCCGCATTCGTGACTTCCGCGGTGTGGCCCCCCGTGCCTTTGACGGCCGTGGCAACTACACGCTCGGAATCACCGACCAGTCCATCTTCCCCGAAATCGAGCTCGACAAGATCAAGCGCACGCTCGGCTTTGACATCACCTTCGTCACCAGCACGAACAACGACGACCATGCGCGTGAGATGCTCCGTGCGCTGGGCATGCCCTTCCGTGCGATGGGCAAGAAGAAGGCCGAGGACGCCGCCGAGGAGTCCGCCCAGAACGCGTAATCCTTAACTGAAACACCCCGGACACACCGCAACGTCATGACCGATCCGATCTCCGATTTCCTCACCCGCATCCGCAACGGCCTTTCCGCCGGCCAGGAGCAGATCCTCGCCCCCTTCTCGAAGATGAAGGCCGAGCTCGCCCGCATCCTGAAGGAAGAGGGTTACATCTGGGCCTATGAAGTGGACACCAGCGCCGCTCATCCCAAGCTCAAGCTGAAGCTCAAGTATACTGACGACAACTCTCCTGTGATCCGCAAGCTCGAGCGCATCTCGAAGCCCGGCCTTCGCAAATATGTCTCCTGTGACGAGATCCCCCGCGTGCTTGGCGGCCTCGGCATTGCCATCCTTTCCACCTCGAAAGGCGTCATGACCGGTTCCCGCGCCCGCAAATCGAAGCTCGGCGGCGAAGTCCTCGCCTTTGTCTGGTAAACCCCGAACCTGGAGCCTATCTCAACATGTCCCGCGTCGGCAAACTCCCCATTTCTCTTCCTGATAAAGTCACCGTCAAAGTTGGCGATGACCGCACCGTCAATGTCAAAGGCCCCAAGGGCGAGCTCAACTGGGCTCTTCCCCGCGGCGTGAACGTCGCCGGTGATGCCAAGTCCCTCACTGTCACCCGTGAGTCCGACGAGCGCACCGTGCGTGCCCTCCATGGCACCACGCAGCGCCTGATCACAAACATGATCGTCGGCGTCTCCCAGGGCTACACGAGGAACCTCGAAATCCATGGCGTCGGTTTCCGTGCCGCCGTCAAGGGCACGAACATCGACCTCCAGCTCGGCCAGAGCCATGACCGTCTCCACCCCATCCC
>JBKCXA010000040.1:0-9168 GCA_046316935.1 Prosthecobacter sp. | reverse complement strand
CTCCGGCGGCAGGCTCGTGAGCAAGTTGTTGAAGAGGTAAATATCCCTCAGCTTGGCGAGTTGGCCGATCTCAGGCGGTAGGTTCGTGAGTCGGTTGCCGGAAAGGTCAAGCTGCCTCAGCGTGGCGAGTTGGCCGATCTCCGGCGGCAGGCTCGTGAGCTGGTTGTTGTCGAGGTCAAGCTCCCTAAGCGCGGTGAGCTGGCCGATCTCCGGTGGCACCTGGGTCAGCCCGAGGTTGATAAGATCGAGAGTCGTCCCCTGCTCCCCCTTACGGTGGCAGGCTTCGATTCTCATTAGCGCCTCCTGATAGGCGGCCAGGGCTTCTGAGGTCATGTGCGGGGTCGGCATGGGGCCGAGTCTGGAATGCCGCAGGCGAAATGTCGAATCCGTTCTCCCGGATCACCTCTTCGGGCGACCCGAAAACCAGAAAAGCTCCCGCGAGATTCAGGGAGGCCAGCAGATGGGCTTCTGAAAACTATCTAGAGACGCCGAAGACGCGCCAGAAAAGTAGCCATCTCGCTCCGCGAGATGAGCGTTACGCTTGGCTTACTCATCGGTTCACGGTCTCCAAGCATCCTGCATGCAGGCGAAAGCCTTTTGCTCATCTCGACGGAGCGAGATGGCTACTTTGCTTCGCCTGATCGTCGCCGACAGGTTTTCAAACACGGCCTTGTTTCACCGTGATCCAGTGCTCGAAGGAGAAAACGCAGCCACAAAGCCCCGAGCCTACTTCACCGCCACGCGCTGAAACACCTTCGGCACTTCCATCGCGGTCTTTTTCGGCTTGGGAGCCGGTTTGGGGTCGAGATTGGCTTTGAGTTCTTCGTCGCTGACTTTCGATTCGATGCCGCTCGCGGGCACTTCGAGCTTGGTGACCCACACGAGGGCATTCAGCACGGCTTTGCGCACGTTGTCGTTGCCCCAGTTTTTGTGGAAGTGACCTCCGGTGAAGCCAAAGCCGCGACCGCCATCGGCCCGCTCGACGGACCACATCATGGTCTCGGGCTGGCCCTTCTCCGCCTGGATGTGCGGATACGGTCCCTTCGGATACACATAGGGTCCATCGCGCGTGGCATCGGTCGGCGTGGCCGTGAGGATCGGGGCGAATTTGGCCGCGCCATCTTCGGCGGTGGCGATGCCATCTTTGAAGGCTGGACGGAAGCGCATGTTGAAATACCACTCGTCCTCGGTGGTGAAGGGCTGCACGCCGCGAGTGATCGCATGCTCCGGCAGCTCCGTGTAGTTCGCCGACCAGATGGGATTGCAGGAAAAGGAGTTCTCATAGTGCCCACCGAGCCATTCCTGGAATTCTTTGCCCGCCTCATTCGCCACCACTTCCACGCCGTAGTGCATGCAGCCGAAGCCCACGCCTTTGGCGATGAGCTTGCGCAGCGTCTCCAGATGCCCGTCCACGACCGCGGGATGCTTGCCACCACCATCGGCGTAGATCACCACGGCATCCGCATCCGCGAAGGTGGCCTCGTCTTTGACCCAGCCCATCTCGTGGCGATCCACGACGAGGTTCGGCACGCTCTTGAGGCAGTTTTCCAACAGGATCGTTCCCGCGCGGAACTCATGCATGCCCGGCGGATGCGAGGGCTTCCCGGCGATGAGCACGAGCTTGTGTTTTCCATCCGGTGTCACGGCCATCACAGCCGATGCGGTCAAAGCGAGCGAGCAGAGTAAAAGGAGCGGTTTCATGCGGGCGGCGATTCAATGACACGCGCCCCTTTCCCGCAACCGCAAACTCACTCCGCCAGCAGTTCACGCATCCGCGTCTTTGAGATCGCCCCGACATCGCGGGCCGTCTCCTTGCCGTTCTTGAAGACGATGAAGGCTGGAATGCCGCGCACCCCATGCTGCTGCCCCAGCCTGGGGTCCTCATCGACATTCACGCGGATGACCCGCGCCTTGCCCGCCATCTCCTTCGCGAATTCCTCCACCTGCGGCCCCACCTCCTTGCACGGGCCACACCAGTCGGCGTAGAATTCCAACATCACCGGCTTGGCCGTCGTGGAGCTGGCAATCGCCGCTCCAACCGTCCCTGATGCCACGGTGGCTTTCGGCGGCACGGACATGTCGAACACGATCCAGATCATCCCGGCGAGCAGCACCGCGACGGCGACCATGGGCAAATGAGCGAGTTTCATGTGGAAAAGTTCCCGCCATGCGCCTCCGCCGTCAAACTTCCAATTTCCCTTTTCGCCATCCGTCGCCAACATGGGATCATGCATCGCCTTGCCATCTTCGGAGGCAGTTTTAATCCCCCCGGCCATCATCACGCGCAGATCGCCCGTGAGCTGGCGCGGCATTTCGACGAGGTGCGCGTTATTCCCTGCGGTCCGCGACCGGACAAGCCGGTCACCGATAGCGTGCCACCGGTGTATCGCGCCACGCTGGCCGACATCGTCTTCGGCGGCATTCCGGGCGTGACCGTCGATCTCAGTGATTTCGAGCGGGAGACCTTCTCGCGGAATTTTGAACTGCAGGAGCGCTTCGAGAAGCAGCACGAGCTATGGCACGTCGTCGGCGCGGATCTCATCGCCGGTGGCGCACGCGGTGAATCGGCCATCCAACGCACCTGGGCACATGGCGGAGAGCTTTGGAACAAGGCACGGTTCGCCGTGCTGAAGCGTCCGGGCTACGCCTTTGATGAGAAGGACCTGCCACCGCAGTCGCGCATCATCGAGTTCGAGGTCGAAGGAGCCAGCACGACCATCCGCGAGCGTTTGAGCCGTGGGGAAAACGTCACTGGATTGCTGCATCCGCGGGCGCTGGCCTATATCGAGCGCTACGGCCTCTACCGGGCACCAATTCCCGGCACCTGGGCGCGAGGCTCGCTGGAAGGCGCGAAGTTTTTCCTCCAAGCCGACGCCAGGAATCCCAAAGCACGCGAACTGGCTGCTCCGCTCGAAAAGCAGCACGTCGAAGCCTGCGACGCGGACTTCATCACCGTCGTCGGTGGCGATGGCGCGATGCTCCGCAGCATCCGCGAGCACTGGCGGACTCGTTTACCCTTGTTCGGCATTAACGCGGGCCATCTCGGCTTCCTCTTGAATGGTCCTGATCAGGTCGCCGCGCATGCCTTTCCGCCTCGCGATGTGATTTTCCGGCAGATGCCGATGCTCTTCCTCGAATTCGTCGATGGCGAAGGCAAAACACACACAGCGCATGGCTTCAATGATGCATGGTTGGAGCGTTCCACCAGCCAGTCGGCATGGCTCGAAGTCATCGTGAATGGCGTGCCGCGCATTCCCAAGCTCGTCAGCGATGGCGCCCTCGTCGCCACCGCCGCCGGCAGCACGGCCTACGCTCGCAGCATGGGTGCCTCGCCGCTTTTGGCGGACACGCCCGCGTGGCTGCTCGTCGGCTCGAACGTGCTGGAACCTGCGCATTGGCGAAGCGCGCTGCTTTCACCGGACACGACCGTGGAGATTCGCAGCCTCGATCCGCAGCACCGGCCGGTGGAGGCTTTTGTCGATGGTCAGAGCATCGGCGAGGTTGTCAGCATGCGGGCCCGTCTCTCTCGCGCCGCCGCCGCGGAGCTCGTCTTCTGCGCCAGCCACGACATGGCGGAAAAGATCGCCGCCATTCAATTCGGAGCCTGATGAAACTGCTTCCGCTGCATCACGCCCACGACATCCGCGAGATCATGCGCCGCTGGAAGGCGCTACAAAAGGCGGCTGGGCTGCACGCCACGACGCTGACCAACGTCGAAGGCCATCCGGTCATCGCTTTCGAAACCAAAGCCGCGAGAGCGGGCGAGCCTGCCTTCTATCTCTCCACCGGCGTGCATGGCGATGAGCCTGGCTCCATCTGGGGCCTGCTGCTGTGGGCGGAGAAAAACATCACCAAGCTCCAACGCGGCTCGTTTCTCCTGCTGCCACTGCTCAATCCCATCGGCACCCGACTGAACACGCGGGCCGATCATCGAGGCCTCGACATCAATCGGCGCTTTCAACTCACCGACGATCCGCTGAGCGCCGCTTGGCAAAGATGGATCGAGAATCGTGCGATGCTGGCGGGCCTTTGCCTGCACGAGGACTACGACGCGCAGGGCTGCTACGTCTATGAACTCGGCCATCGTCGGGCCACGATGGGCCATGCGATCCTTGCCCGCTGTGCCAAACCTATCGCCACCGACCCACGACGCCGTATCGACGGCCAACTCGCGAAAGCCGGCCTCATCCGACGCAAAAAGATGCCCACGCATCTCCCCGGCATGCCGGAAGCCATCGAGTTGCATGTGCGTGGCTGTCCGCTCACGTTCACCTTTGAAACGCCATCCGAATTCTCGCTGGATGATCGTGTGGCGACGCAAATGAACTTCATCCGCTGTGCTCTGGAGGTCATTGGAGCATGAGATGGCTCGTTCTCATCGCCTGCTGCTTGCTCGTTGCATGCGCCAGCAAGTCGTCGAAGGACACCGAGGTGCTCTGCGCCACCGATTGGGTGAGCTTTGATGGCAAAACAATGCCGTGGAAGGCCTGGAGCGTGCCGCAGGGGCAAAAACCTCATGCTGTCGTGATCGCCATCCACGGACTCAGCGGTGCCACCTCGGACTTCTGGCCGCTGGGCGAGCATTTGTCGAAGCACGGCATCGCCGTCTATGCCTACGAACTCCGCGGCCAGGGAAACGATCCCGATGTGACCGCTCGCGGCGACATCGAAAGCGCCCGCCTTTGGCAAAAAGACCTCACCACCTTTCACAAGCTCATCAAGCGCCGCCATCCACGCGTGCCGGTCATTTGGTATGGCGAGAGCCTTGGCAGCCTCATCGCCGCCCACACGGCAGCGAATCGTCCTCGCTGGGGCGATCCCGATGGCCTCATCCTCGCCTCGCCCGTGGCAGGGCTGCGCATGACGATCAATGGTTTTCAGCGCTGGCTGCTCGAAGCCGCCGCAACGGTGGCCCCACGCACCCGCTACTCGCTTGGCGAACTGGCGGGTGTGGATGAAGACAACATCCAGGTAACCTCCACCACGACCCACGGCACTCAGATGGCCAACACGCAGCATCACATCAGCGCCTTCAGCCTGCGCCTGCTTACGGAGATCGGCAAGATGATGGATGCCAACCCCGAAGCCGCGAAACGCCTCAAAATGCCCGTGCTCTTCCTGGCCTCCCCGCACGACATCCTCGCCTCAGCGGATCAAATCCAAGGCTGGTTCTCCCAGATTCGCGGCGAGCCCAAAAAGCTCCTTTGGTACACACGCTCCTACCATTTGCTGCTTCACGATGTGCAACGCGAGGAAGTCGTGAAGGATGTCGAGGCATGGCTGGGCTCGATTCAGCGCTGAGGCTGCGGCGCATACGGATACCATCGCCCCTGATACCAGTAACCCTGCGGCTGCTGTTGCTGCGCTGGATACGGATAGGTTTGCAGCTGCGGGTAAGGCTGCGCATAGCCCGGCGGAGGATACGCGGCCTGCTGCGGATATTGCTGTGGGTAGTAGTAGCCCTGCTGCTGCGGATACGCGGGCGCTTGCTGCTGAGGCACCGGCTTGCCGTCGCGGCCCATCGCCTTCACGCCCGCGGCGGCCACGCCGCCCGTCGCTTTGACCGTGGCACCGGCGAGACCTCCCGCCACGCTGATCGGCGTCGTCACGAGAGAGCAGGCATTCAGGCACACGACCGCGCCCAGGATCAAAAAGCATCGAAAAAGCATCACCCGCCCCTACCACGCTCCTTCTCTCCATGCCACACGCAACTTTCCCCTTCGCCAAACCGTGCTAGAACCTGAAACTTGAAACTAGGAACTTGAAACCCTGCCTTTGATGAACCTCCCCATCCGCCCGCGCCGTAACCGCCAGTCCCCCGCCATCCGTGATCTCGTGCGCGAGACCGATTTGAATCCCGGCCACCTCATTTACCCGCTGTTTTTTCAAGAAGGCACCGAGAACACGCCCATCGCCTCCATGCCCGGCTGCACGCGTTGGAGCCTTGATGGCCTCGTGAAGGAAGCCGGTGAAGCCCATGCTCTCGGCGTGCCTGCCGTGGTCCTTTTTCCCCGCATCCCCGATGAACTCAAAACCCGCGATGCCGCCGCCTGCGCCGCTGATGACGGCCTCGTGCCGCGAGCCATCCGCGCTTTGAAAAAAGCCCACCCCAGCCTCACCGTCATCACCGATGTCGCCCTCGATCCCTACAACAGCGACGGCCATGACGGCCTCGTGTCGGATGATGGCCGCATCTTGAACGATGAAACCGTCGCCGTGCTCCAGCAGCAGGCCCTTTGCCACGCTCGTGCCGGGGCCGACATCGTCGCGCCGAGCGACATGATGGACGGCCGCGTCGCCGCCATTCGCAGCGCTCTCGATGGTGCTGGTTACGAAGCCGTTTCCATCATGAGCTACACCGCCAAGTATGCCAGCGCCTACTACGGCCCCTTCCGCGGCGCTCTCGATTCCGCCCCGCGTGCGGGTGACAAGAAAACCTACCAGATGGACCCCGCGAATGCCCGCGAGGCCCTCCGCGAAGCTGCACTCGATGAGGCCGAAGGTGCCGACATCCTCATGGTCAAGCCCGCTGGTCCTTACCTCGACATCATCACCCGCATCCGCAGCGCCACTCCCTTGCCCATCGCCGCCTACCAGGTCAGCGGCGAGTATCTCATGATCAAATCCGCCGTCGCCGCCGGCTGGCTCGACGAGGCGAAAATCGTCCACGAGTCCCTCATCGGCATCCGCCGCGCCGGAGCCGACATGATCCTCACCTACTTCGCCAAGCAGTGGTCCGCCGCGTGGCATAGCGCCCGATAGATTTCCAAATCCAGAAACGTTTCTGGATTTGGAAATGATCAAAGAAGCCGCCATCCCCCTCACTGACGACACCCTCGCGCCCGGCACGGAGCGCACGCTGGCCATCCTCGAGCTGCTCGGCCGACATCGCGCCGGGTTGAGCCTCACGGAGATCGCCCGTGAGCTCGATCTGCCGGTAAACTCCGTCTTCCGCATCACCGGCACGCTGCACAGTCGCGGCTACCTCCAGCGCCGCGAGGACGACAAGCGCTTCGTGCTCACCAACAAGCTCTTCGATCTCTCCCGCCCGCAGGTGCGCGAGAAAAGCCTCGTCGTCTGCGCTTTGGAGTCGCTGAAGTGGCTGCGCGATACCTCCGGCGAGACCACGCAGCTCCTCACCAGCGTGAACCACAAAATGACCGTGCTGGAGCAGTGCATCTCCTCGCAGCCGATCAAAGTCAGCAGCACCGTCGGCCTCCAGGTGCCCATGTTTTCCTGTGCTCCCGGCAAGGCCGTGCTCGCGCATCTTCCCGCCGCCGAACTCGACGCCTTCTTCGCTAGCGTGAAGCTCAAAGCCTACACGAGCACCACACTCGCCACCCGCAGCGCCCTCGAAACCGATCTCACCAAAACACGCAAACGCGGTTACTCCACCGATGTCGCCGAAGGTCTCGAAGGCATCCACTGCGCCGCTGCCGCCGTGCTCGACGAGTATCGCTACCCCGTCGCTGCCGTCACCGTCATGGCACCGAGCTTCCGCGTGAAGCGTGACCAATTCGAAAAACTCGGCCACCTCTGCATCCAGGCCGCCGAAACCATCACCCGGAGGCTCCTGGCATGAAAAAATCCCTCTTTGCGTTCTCTGCGATCCTTTGCGGCCATTCCCTCGCGGCCTCGACACCTCAACAACTCGACTTCTTCGAGTCCCGCATCCGCCCCATCCTCGCGCAGGAGTGCTACGAGTGCCACAGCACCGCCACGAAGCAAAAAGGCGGTCTCGTCCTCGACTCCCGCCCCGGCTGGCAAACCGGCGGCGACTCCGGCGACACCATCAAACCCGGCGACCCTAAAAACTCCCTCCTCCTCCAAACCCTCCGCCACGAGCACGAAGACCTCAAGATGCCCAAAAATGGCGCCAAGCTCGACGCCAAGGTCATCGCCGATTTCGAGCAGTGGATTCGTGATGGTGCCGCTGATCCGCGCGATGCCCCACCAAGCAAAGAGCAGGTCGAAAAAGAAACCGCGTGGTCTGCCACGCTCGCACGCCGGAAGGAGTGGTGGGCCTTCCAAAAGATCAAAACTGAAAACTCAAAGCTCAAAACCATCGATGACTTCATCGACGCCGAGCTGAAAAAACAAAACCTCCCCTCCGCCCCTCCCGCTGACGCCCAAACCCTCCGCCGCCGCATCAGCTACATCCTCACCGGCCTCCCACCGTCGGACTTGTCCGACAAGTCCGACACGTCAGACCAGATCAACGCTCTCTTAAACTCCCCCGCATTCGGAGAAAAATGGGCCCGCCACTTCATGGACTGGGTCCGCTACGCCGAGTCCTACGGCTCCGAGGGAGACGCCGCGATCCCCTAAGCCTACCGCTACCGCGACTACCTGATCCGCGCCTTCAACGACGACGTCCCCTGGCCACAGCTCGTCAAAGAAGCCATCGCCGGAGACCTCCTTCCCAAACCGCGTCTCAAGAACGGCCTCAACGAAAGCGCCATCGGCATCGCGCAGCTTCGCATGGTGCTGCATGGCTTCTCGCCGGTCGATTCGCTCGATGAAATGGTCACCTTCACCGACAACCAGATCGACACCGTCACGAAGGCCTTCCAGGCCCTCACCGTGAGCTGCGCCCGCTGCCACAACCACAAGTTCGACGCCATCAGCCAGACCGACTTCTACGCCCTCTACGGCATCTTCACCAGCACCCACCCCGCCGTCATCGACGCCAACGCCCCCGGCACCGGCGACGCGATCCGCGCCGAACTTCAAAAACTCAAAACCCAGATCAAAGAGACCCTCATCACCGATTGGCTTTCGAAACTACCGTCAACAACGTCAATACAGTCAATCAAGTCCCCCTCAAAACCCGCCTTCACCTTCCACGGCCTCAAACACACTCCACCCGGCGAATTCACGCTCACCGAAAAAGGCCTCCGCATCCACCCCAGCGGCTACATCTCGAACACGCTCACTCAAAAAGACCGCGCCGTCGTCTTCACGGATCGTTTCCAGTGCGAAGGCGGCACGCTGTGGTTCCGCGTCGCAGGAAACGGCGGCGTGAAGGCCAAATACGTCGTGCAGAACTACCCGCGCACCGGCACCATCCACAAGGCCGTCGAACTCAAGGACGCCAAAGACGAAAAACTCGCCTGGCGCAGCCTCGACCTCGAATTCTGGAAGGGCGACGAAATCTTCCTCCAGCTC
>JBKCXA010000039.1:0-3616 GCA_046316935.1 Prosthecobacter sp. | reverse complement strand
AGATGTAACGACCACGCGTGCTGCTACCGGTGCTCGTGGTGGTGCTGGTGACGAAGACGCCGCTGCTGTTGTAGAGCTCCACACGCACGCCGCCGATGCCCTCGCCGCTGTCGAAGCGTCCGTTTCCGTTCGCATCCTTGTAAACAAGGTTGCCGATGCTGTTGAAGGTGGGACGAAGACCGAAGTCGATCGTGTTGTCCGTGTTGCCGCCGAAGGGCGCCACGAGGTTGCCGGGCTCCGTGAGGGCGGAGAGCGTGATCATCGGCGAGTAGATCGGAGCGAAGGTGGCGGACTGAGTGACACCGTTGTTGTCGTTGTCGATGCCGTTGTCCGCGTTGCTGCTGGTGGAGCTGCGGCGCGGGTGCGTGATGGGCGGCGTGAGCTTGATGTAGTAACGGGCGGCGGAGAGGCCGGAGAAGCTGTAGAGACCATCGGCGCCGGTGGTGAAGGTGCTGCCCACCTTGACATCGTCCGAGTCATTCACGGTGGTGTTCGGCGAGCGGAAGAGCTCGACCTGCGCTCCTTCGACACCGCCTTCGCCGGCGTTCACGACACCGTTGTTGTTCACATCGCTGAAGACGAAGTTCCCGAGCACGAGCGAGGCGCAGAAGCCGAAGTCGATGCTCATCTCCTGGTTCGTGCCGCCGCTGGCGAGATTGCCGGGCTCGGCATTCAGCGTGAGCGTGATGACGGGGCTGCGCACGGGCCCGCCCATGCCACCGCTCTGGATGCCGTTGCTGTCGTTATCGACGCCGTTGTCGAGATTCACCGCCGTGGTGGCATACGGCCACTCGGCGCTCGGCGTTGGTATCTTGACGAAATACTTGTCCGCCGGGAGGCCGAAGAAGAGATAGTAACCGTTCGCATCCGTCTGCGTCGTGCTCACGGGCTGGTCGTCAGCGGTGTCCGGAAGGTTGTCGGCACCCGGGCGCCAGAGCTCGACGGTGAGGCCGGGCAGGCCTGGCTCACGGGGATTTTTCAAGCCATTGCAGTTCGTGTCGGCAAAGACGTAGTCACCGATGGAGAGCGTGGGCGGAGCGCAGGTGGCATTTCCTTCGAGGAGGATGTTGTCGAGATCAATGTAGCCGGTGCCATCACCACCCCAGAGATAGATTTCGAGCAGGAAGGACTTCGAGGCGAGCTGCGAGCCGGTGGGCAGCGCGGTGGCTCCATTGAGGAAGTTGTTCCAGGTGAGGTTCATGGAATACCACGAGCCGGTGGCGGTGAGCTGGAAGGTGCTGGTGGTGACGGTGCGCACGGTGCCACCGTCATTCCAAGACAAGAAGGCCTTGCCGCTCACCGGCGAGGTGGTGCCCACACGGAAGACGTCGAACACAAGCTTGCCAATGTTGCCGGTGGCAGTCGGATCCATGTAGAAGCGTGTCCAGAGGCTGTCGCGACGCTGGGTGAGGTCTGCGGGGATGCCGTCGTAGGCGGTGTCGTAGCTGGCATCCCATTCACGCATGCGGCGGGAGAGCGAACCACCGCGGATGGGGCCGTTCGTCGCAGGCTCGCTGATGTCCGTGAGGCCGTTCATGTCGTCCTCGATCTGCAATTTGGCCGCGTTGACCACGCAGGGGTTCTTGAAGCTCGGCGGAGCCGGGAGACCACCGGAGGGCGTGTTGAGGTCGTATTCGAGGATGTTGTTGATCTGGTTCGGCACCTCGCGGTAGCCGAAGTCGATGGTGAGGTTGTCGCCAAGGTCGGTGGGCGGCAGGATGGCTCCGCTGCCGGAAGGTGCAGGTGCGAGGGTGTTCGAGGCGACGGTGTTGGACGGTGCGAGCTTGTTCGAGGCCACCGCAGACGCTGGCATCGTCGGCACGGCGAGCGTGATGATGGGGCTGTAGGTGCTGGTGTTCTTGCCGGAGGGCTGGATGCCGTTGTTGTCGGCATCGACGCGGTTATCCGCATTCACCTGCGGGCCGGAGGAATAGGGCAGCACGGTGGGCGGCGTGATCTTGACGTAGTATTTGCCGGGGGAGAGATCGGTGAAGAGGTAGTTCCCGTTCGCGTTGGTGGTCTGCACGCCGATGTACACATCATCGGCATTGTTCACGACGGTGTCGGGGGTGAAGTAGAGCTGGAGATTGATGTTGGGGATGCCCGGCTCGCCCGCGTCGATGACACCATCCTGGTTGATGTCGTTCCACACGGTGTCGCCGATCTTGATGCCGTAGATGTCGATGATGTAGTCACGCGTGCCGGAGCAGCCCGCGGTGTCCTGCGAGCGCATGGTGAAGGCATAGCTGCCGGTGGTGGTGGGCGTGCCGGAAATGGTGCCGTTGGCAGTGTTCAGGCTCAAACCGGGTGGCAGTGTGCCAGCGGTGACATTGTAGGTGTAGGGGCCGACACCGCCCGTGGAGGTCACCTGACGGCTGTAGGCCACGCCTTTGACTCCCCATGGCAGTTCTTCAGGTGAAAGCACCAGCGTGGGGCAGGTCACGGTCACGGTGATGGTGGCGCTGCCGACGCAGGTGTAGGCATCTCGTGCCTGCGCGGTGAAGGTGAAGGTGCCGGAGGCCAGCGGTGTGCCGCTCAGCGTGCCGGAGGGACTCAGCGCCAAACCCGGAGGAGGCGAACCTGTCGGCACGCTCCAGGTGTAAGGTGCGGTGCCACCGTTGGCATTCAGCGTCACGTTATAAGACACACCCACGGTGCCGCCGGCAGGTGTGGTGGGAGAGAGGGTGATCGTGGGGCAGACGAGCGTGAGCACATAGGTGATGCTCGCGGGGCAGTTGTTCGAATCCGTGGCGGTGATGGTGATGCTGTAGTTCCCCGGAGCACTCGTCGGCGTGCCGCTGATGAGGCCGCTGGTGGAGATGGACATGCCGGTGGGGAAGGCACCACCCGTGCGTGCCCAGGTGTAGCTGCCCACGCCGCCGCTGGCGGTCAGTTGTTGATTGTAGGCCGTGCCCACGATGCCCACCGGGATGGTGGCGGGTGTGATGGAGATCGGCGGGCAGTCTGCGGCGAGCACCAGCGGCATGGTGGCGGAGCAACCGTTCGTGTCGGTGGCGCGGGCGGAGAAGTTGAAGGCTCCAACGGCCGTGGTGGTGCCACTGAGCAATCCGCTGCCGCTCAGCGTGATGCCGGGAGGCAGCGCACCGGAGGCGAGCGACCATGCATACGGCCCCGTTCCACCCGCGGCGGTGAGCTGCTGGTTGTACACGGCATTTGCGGTGGCGTTTGGCAGGGTGGCGGGCGTGATGACGATCACCGGGCAGGTGAAGGTGATGCTCAAATCACGCGAGGCCGTGCAACTCTGGCTGTCCGTGACCTTCACGCGGAAATTGTAAGTGCCCGGAGCCACGGTGGGCGTGCCGCTGATGACACCACCGGTGCTCAGCGTGAGGCCCGCGGGCAGGGTGCCACTTTCGAGAGACCAGGTGTAGGCCGGATTGCCACCGCTGGCGCTCAAGGTGGCGCTGTAGGCGCTGTATTGCACGCCATTGGAAAGCGTGGCGGGCGCGATCGAGATGATCGGGCAGGTGACGGTGAGTGTGTAAGCACGCGTGCCGGAGCAGTTCACGCTGTCCGTGGCGCGGACGGTGAAGTTGTAGCTTCCCGGAACGGCGGTGGGCGTGCCGCTGATGACACCAGCACTGCTCAGGCTCAT
>JBKCXA010000038.1:0-10447 GCA_046316935.1 Prosthecobacter sp. | reverse complement strand
GCCATCACACCGGCCTCCGGCAAGGTGGGCCCGGTAGGCGCCATCTGCATCGGCAGCATCAGCGCCCTCGTGTGCTGGTTCTTCTGCGCCAAGGTGAAGCAGAAGTTCAAGTATGACGACTCGCTCGATGTCTTCGGCGTGCATGGTGTGGGCGGCTTCGTCGGCACGATTCTGGTGGCCGTGTTTGCCTCGCCGACCTTTGGCGGTCTCGGCTATGCGGAAGGCATGACGATGGGCAGCCAGCTCACCACCCAGCTCCTCGCCTCGCTTTACACCATCGTGCTTTCCGGCGTCGTCAGCGTCGTGCTGCTGAAGGTCATCAGTGCCACCATCGGCCTCCGCGTGGATGCCGAGGAGGAAAACCAGGGCCTCGACCTCGCCGAGCACGGCGAGAGTGGCTACAACGCCTGATCTTTTTCTCCAATGCCCAGCGGCCGGATCACCTCGCGTGCTTCCGGCCGCTCTTTTTTGGCTCGGCAAACAGGCCCGACACGCTCAAAAGATCCTGCCAGTCCAGCCGCCGCATGAGGGCACGACGCGCCTGCCGGGCCTTGACTCCAGCATCTGCCTTGATCTTCCGCGCGATGCCGCGGAGAGACGCCGTGAGCTTGAAAAACGTCGCCTGCACCGCCACTTCACGATGCGCTGGGATGTCGGAGCAGAAGACGGGCACCTGATGCAGCTCGGCTTCGATCAGCGGCAGGCCATAGCCTTCCTGGATGCTCGGGAAGAAAAGCGCATCGGCCATCTGGTAGAGACTGCGCACGTCGTCATCGCTCAACACGGCTTTTTCGCCGAGGAAGTGGACTCGCTTCGTGACGCCGAGGTCTTTGGCGAGGCGTTTGAGCTCGCGGAAGTATTTGAGGCCGTCTTTTTGATGCGGATCGGGGGCCGCGGTGACGAGGTAAATCGCCCCGGGAAGCTCCGCGAGCACGCGGAGGCCCATTTCGATGTTTTTGCGCCGCACGAAGCGCGTGGGCTGCAAGAGCACGAGGGGCGCTTTTTCGAGTTGAAGGGCCGAAATGCGCTCCGTGAGGCCCAGAACGGCCTTCGCGTCGCAACCGTTGGGAATGACGTGGATGGGGTCGCGAGTGATTCTGGCATATTCTGCCTTCCGATGCTCGGAAACGGCGATGTGGAGGGCTTGGGGGACCTTTTCAGCCCAACGCACATCATGCACCCAGTTGATCCAGCGAATGTCCGGCCGTGAGTATGTGAGCGCGATAAGTTCCTCCGTCCATGCGAGGTCGAAAGGCATCGTGAAGACGTTGTGGACGATCACTGCATCCCATTTTTCGGCTTTCCATTCGTGACGGGTGACAATCATCACGTGGTGACCCATCGCGGTCAACGCGGCAGCTTGCTCGCCGATCACACGCTCCACGCCGCCGATGACGGGCGGTTTGGAATAATGCAAGATGGCGATGCGCATGCAGCACCATGGAGGGGCGACGAGTCGTCGCCAAAAAGAATTTGGAAGGGCGACGAATCGTCGCCGCTCCTAAACGACGACGTTCACTAGCTTCCCAGGAACGACGATGACCTTCTTGGCGGGCTTGCCCTCCATGAAGTCCTGCACGCGGGCGCTGGCGAGAGCGATCTTTTCGATCTCTTCCTTCGTCGCCTGGATCGGCACGCGGGCTTTGTCGCGCAGCTTGCCGTTCACCTGGAAGACGACTTCCACTTCGTCCTCGATGAGGGCGGCGGGATCGTATTTCGGCCAGGTTTCGTCGCTGAGGAAGCCTGGAGCGGCCAAAGCGGGGAATTTGGAGCGGATGATCGCGTTGAGTTCTTCGGCGAGATGCGGTGCGAAGGGGCTGAGGACCTTGAGGAAGGTCACGATGGCTCCGGCGGGCTTCACTTCGGCTCCGGTGAAGGCATTCGTGCAAACCATCATCTGGCTGATCGCCGTGTTGAAGCTGAGCTTCTCGATGTCCTCACCGCACTTCTTGATCGTTTCATGCAGCGCCTTGGTGAGCTGCTTGTTCGCAGGCACGTCTTGCAGGGCCTTGGAGATGCTCCACACGCCTTCGTCATCGACTTCCATCACGAGACGCCACACGCGGGCGAGGAAGCGATACACGCCCTCGACACCCTTCATGCTCCACGGCTTCACCTGCTCCAGCGGCCCCATGAACATCTCATACAGACGCAGCGCATCGGCGCCATACTCGCGCACGACGTCATCGGGGTTCACCACGTTGCCGCGGGACTTCGACATCTTCTGCCCATCCTCACCGAGGATCAGCCCTTGGTTCACCAAGCGCTGGAATGGCTCCGGCGTGCTCACATAGCCGAGATCAAAGAGCACCTTATGCCAGAAACGGGCATAAAGCAGGTGCAGCACCGCGTGCTCGGTGCCGCCGACGTAGAGATCGACGCCGCCGGGCTTGCCACCGCCCATCCAATACTTCTCGGCGGCTTCGCCGACAAAGCGCTCGCTGTTCCGCGCATCGCAGTAACGCAGGTAATACCAGCACGAGCCGGCCCATTGCGGCATGGTGTTGAGCTCACGCTTCGCAGTCGCGGAGTATTGCACCCAATCGGTGGCTTTGGAGAGCGGAGGCTCGGGCGTGCCGGTGGGTTTGAAGTCTTCCAAGGTCGGCGGCATCAGCGGTAGCTCGCTTTCGGGAATGCTGCGATGCTGACCATCCTCCCACACAATGGGAAAAGGCTCGCCCCAGTAGCGCTGGCGGCTGAAAAGCCAGTCGCGGAGTTTGAAATTGGTCGTGCCTTTGCCGAGGCCTTTTTCTTCGAGCCAGGCGGCGATGCGGTGCTTCGCGTCAAGAGTGGTCAAGCCGTCAAGGAAGCCGCTGTTAATCGCGATGCCATTGTCCGTGAATCCTTGCCAGTCCTTGCCTTCCGGCGGCTGCACGACTTGTTTGATCGGCAGCTCGAACTTCTTCGCGAACTCAAAGTCACGCTCGTCATGCGCGGGCACGGCCATGATGGCACCGGTGCCGTAGCCCATGAGGACGTAGTCGGCGATCCAGATGGGGATGCGCTCGTTGTTGACGGGATTGATGGCGTAAGCGCCGGTGAAGACGCCGGATTTTTCTTTGGCGAGCTCGGTGCGCTCCAGATCGCTCTTCCGCGCGGTCTTTTCGCGGTATTCCTCGACGGCGGCGAGTTGCTCCTCCGTCGTGATTTCGTCCACGAGGCGATGCTCGGGGGCGAGGACCATGTAAGTGGCTCCGAACAGCGTATCGGGCCGTGTGGTGAAGACGGTGATGGAGTGTGGTGCAGCCGTCCCGGCTGCGTCTGAAGGCAGTCCAGAGGACTGCACCACATTGAAACGGACATGCGCACCCTCGCTGCGACCGATCCAGTTCCGCTGGAGCAGCTTGATGCTTTCCGGCCAGTCGAGGCCGTCGAGTTCGTCGATGAGGCGCTGGGCGTAGGCGGTGATGCGCAGCATCCACTGGCGCATGGGGCGACGCTCGACGGGGAAACCGCCGACTTCGCTTTTGCCGTCCACCACTTCTTCATTGGCAAGCACGGTGCCGAGCTGCGGGCACCAGTTCACCGGCGCGGAGGAGATGTAGGCGAGGCGTTTCGCGTCGATCTCCTCACGCGAGAGGCCTTTGGCTTCCAGTTCGCTGATGGGATGCGCTTTGCCGTCGTCGCCGACGTAGGAGTTGTAGAGCTTGAGGAAGATCCACTGCGTCCATTTGAAGTAGCCGGGGTCGGTGGTGTTGACCTCGCGGTCCCAGTCGTAGGCGAAGCCGAGGGATTTGAGCTGCTTGGTGAAGTTGGCGACGTTTGCCTCCGTGGTCACGCGGGGATGCGTGCCGGTTTTGATCGCATACTGCTCCGCGGGCAGACCAAAGGCGTCCCAGCCCATCGGGTGCAGCACGTTGAAGCCGGACATCTTCTTGAAACGGCCGATGATGTCCGTGGCGGTGTAGCCCTCCGGGTGACCGACGTGGAGGCCGTTGCCGCTGGGATAGGGGAACATGTCGAGCACGAAGTACTTCGGCTTCGAGGCATCGAAGTCGGCATCACCGGGGTTGGGCGTGCGGAAGGCCTTTTTCGCCTCCCACTCGCCCTGCCATTTCGGTTCAAACTCGGAGAAAGGGAAGGCTTTGCGCTGCTCGCTGGACATAGGGGCGCGGAAGAAGGCGAGGGGCGGTTAAGTTCCAAGTTTAAAGTTCCAAGTTTCAGGTATCCAGAGGCTCGCCGAATGGAATTATGAAACCTGGAACTCGAAACCCGAAGCCTCACCGGCCAGCCCGCTGACGCTTGCGTGTCAGAAACAGTCCCGCCACGGCCACGCAGAGGAGGCTGCCGGGCTCCGGCACGGGGGCCACGTTGAAGGTGAAGTCGTCGAAGTAGTTCTTGTAGCTCACCGCGCCGTTGTCGAGCGTGCCGCCGCGGAGGTCCCAGCGGAGGCTGGTGAAGGCATCGGCATCGAAGCCGACGCTTTGACCATTCACGATCGAGACGGCGGAGCCGAGGGTGGCGGTGAGGTCGTCGTAGGCACGCACGCTGAGGTTTACCGTGTTGGATTCCGTGTTCAGCGTGACGGTGGCTTCGGACCATCCCTGGGTGCCGACCTGGCTGGCGGTGCTGATCCAGGAGCCGCCTGCGCCGGGGAGACGGTATTGTACCACGTTCTCACCGGTATAGCCCACGCTGAAAACGGACTGCCCCAAGGCATCGCGCAGGGTGAGGCCGAAAAGATTGCCCGTGTCTGTGTCGTCCGTATCCGCCGGGCAGAACCAGAACGTCATCGCGATGATGCTGGCAAGGGTGGCGGAAGGATTCGTGCCGCCCAGGTCACGACTTTCGAGGGCGTAATCGTATTGGAGGCTGGTGTCCTGGGCCAGCAGATTGAGCACCTGAGTGCCAGTGCGGGCACCGGTGTAGCGGTAGGCATGCACATAGTCCCGGTTTTGGGCGAAGACGAGACCGCCAGTGTTGCCCAGATACTGGTAACCATTCGCCAGCGTCCCGCCGATATCCTCATTGAGGCGTCCACCCGCGATGGCCTGCCAGAGGCCGGTGTTGTCGGCGATGTCCGTGGCCGTGCCGCCAGGGCCTCCGGCATTGATTCCATACTGCCCTGCATTGTAACGAGAGACGTCCGAGCCGTGGGTGCTGTCGCCCATGTTGTTGGGGAAAGTGCTGGAGGGGACGATGCCGGTGAAGCCATTGCCGGCGTTGTTGTTCAGGTAGAACATGGCATCCCCGGCGAAACCCAAGGAGGGCATCAGGCCGTTTTGAGGGATGCGATAGCCGTCCAGCTCCTCAAAACTGCCCAAATAGGCGTGGGCACCCCGCGGCACAAGAGTCACGAGGCAGAGGAGAACGAAGCAACGAAATGGCGCACAGAGCATCATTGATTCGATCAATTAACCATAATTAAATATAAATTCAATAATTTTTAACCGCTCCATGCTTTTTTTAAAGGCATATACCCTTCGGAGCCCCCTACTTTTGAGTTTCCTGATTAATTTCAATATGCTTATTATCAAGGAATGCCACCCGCAGTCGCGTTAGAGCGCCCCACTGAGCGCAGCCCCTCCCGATCCAAAGGCTCGTCCCCGAGTCCTCTGATGGATTTCGATGTGCTGCTCCACGAACTGATCGCCGCCGATGGCCCCATGCCGACGGACTACGCGATGCTGAATCAAAAACTCCGGGCGCTGGGCGATTCGGTGCGGGCCGGATTGCTGAGCCGACAGGAAGTCCTCGCCTATGCTCGTGACCTGACGGAACGCAACTTTCAAGGGACCATGCAGGCCCAGGCTTTGGAGCGGAAGTATGGCTACAGCGGGGACTTTGAGATGATCGATGCCATTTACCGGCAGCAGATCACGACACAGGCCCGTCTGCGCCGCTGGGACCTCTTTTTCCACGCGCAGGCGGCCCCGATCGCCGTGCGGAACCGCAAAGCCTACTTCCTGCGCCTGCTCGACCAGCATCACAGCCTGCCGCGAAAAGGGCCGATGCAGGTGCTCGATGTCGCCAGCGGTCCGGCGCGGGATTTGCGTGAGTGGCTGATCGATCATCCACAGGCCGAGGTGCTTTTCGACTGCATCGACGCGGATGTGCATGCCATCGACTATGCCCGGCAGCTCTGCGGTGCCTACCTGGAGCGAATTGAGTTTCATCACCGGAACGCCATGCGCTTCCTCCCGAGCCGCGGCTATGACCTCGTGTGGTCCGCCGGACTCTTCGATTACCTGATGGACCGCAGCTTTGTGTTCCTCCTGAAGTCCCTCCTGGCCGTGACACGCCCGGGTGGCGAGGTGGTCGTGGGGAATTTTTCCACTCACAATCCCAGCCGCGCCTACATGGAACTGCTGGGCGACTGGTCGCTCACCCACCGGACGGAAAAAGACCTTGTCGAGCTGGCCCGAGAGGCCGGAGCCGACCGCGGGGCCATCTCAGTCGAATGGGAACCGGAGGGAGTGAATCTCTTCCTCCATGTCCGCCGGCCTGCGTGAGGTCCGTGTCCAGGGCCGCTCGAAGAGAAGCGAAGCGAGCCTTGACCATTCACGCTTCCCCGCCTTTGTAGGCGGCCCTCGTTTTACCAGCCAAACCACCCTGCTCCTATGTCGGATTTCATCGCCAAAAACATCGCCGAAGTCGCCCCCTCCATGACCCTTTCCATCACCGCCCAGGCGAAGGCGCTCAAGAAGCAGGGAGTCGACGTGCTGAGCTTCGGAGCCGGCGAGCCGGACTTTGACACCCCCGCCCACATCACCGCTGCTGCCGTCGAAGCCCTCCAGAGCGGCAAGACCCGCTACACCGAGAGCGCCGGCATCCTCGAACTTCGCGAAGCCATCGCCGCCAAGTTCCTCGTGGACAACCAGCTCCAATACGAGCCCTCCCAGATCAGCGTGAACTGCGGTGCCAAGCACTCCTGCTACAACGCCATCCTCGCCGTCGTGAATCCGGGCGATGAAGTCATCATCCCCGCCCCTTATTGGACCAGCTATCCCGAAATGGTGCGCATGGTCGGTGGCATCCCCGTGATCGTGGAAACGAAGCGCGAGAACGATTGGAAGATCACGCCGGAGGAGTTCGAGGACGCCATGTCCCCGATGACCAAGATGATCATCATCAACAGCCCCGGCAACCCCACCGGCAGCGTCTATTCCAAGGACGAACTCGCCAAGCTCGGCGAAATCGCCGCGGGCGAGGACATCATCATCCTCAGCGATGAGATCTACGAAAAGCTCGTCTATGCCGGTGAGAAGCACGTCTCCATCGCCAGCATCAGCAAGGAAATCTACGATCACACCATCACCATCAACGGCTTCTCCAAGGCCTACGCGATGACCGGCTGGCGTCTCGGCTACACCGCCGCTCCGAAGAAGATCGCCGACGCCATCGACACCATCCAGAGCCACACCACCAGCAATCCGACCACCTTCGCCCAATACGGCGCTCTCGCCGCCCTCCAGGGCGACCAGCAGATCGTGGCTGACATGCGTGACGAGTTCGACGTGCGCCGTCAATACATGCTCTCCCGCCTTGCCGGCTTCAAAAACGTCCGCGTCGTCGAGCCGAAGGGCGCTTTCTACTTCCTCGTGGACATCGAGCAGACCGGCATCAAGAGCGTGAACTTCTGCGAGAAGCTCCTCAGCAAGCAGCGCGTGGCCGCCGTCCCTGGCGTGGCCTTCGGCTCCGAGTTTACCGTGCGCTTCAGCTACGCCACCAGCCTGGAGATCATCAACGCCGGCATGGATCGCTTCGAGGAGTTCTGCTCGCAGCACTAATCGAAATGATAAAACGGCCTCCTCGCGAGGTATGGGACTCTCCACATCCTCGTGAGCGCCGTTTCTCTTCTCAAAGACCTCGATTACTCCGTCCTGCAGCAATGCATGCATTGCGGCATGTGCTTGCCCACATGCCCCACCTACGTCGAGACGAAGATGGAGCGGAACAGCCCTCGCGGCCGAATTTCCCTGCTTCGGGCCGTCGCGGATGGCGAGCTGGAGGTCACCAAGGCGCTTTCGGATGAGATGTACTACTGCCTCGGCTGCCTGGCCTGCCAGACGGCCTGCCCAGCGGGCGTCAATTATGCCGAACTCTTCGAAACAGCCCGCGCCGAGGTCGAGCAAGCCGGAGTCGCCAAATCCACCCAGCGTGATTTTTGGCGCTGGCTCACGCTGAACACGCTTTTCATGCGTCCTTGGCTGCTGCGACTCGTGGGACGTGTGTTGAGGTTTTATCAGGCCACCGGCCTCGACCGCTTCATGCGCCGGGTGAAGTTCTTCGGCATCATGCCCGCCTCGCTGGCCGCGTTGGAGCCGCAGACGCCGAAAATCGCCGCCAGCTTCTCCGATGAGCTCATCGACCCCGTGGAGTCACCGGAAGGCGGGAAAAAACATCGCGTCGGCATGCTCACCGGTTGTGTGCAGGATCTCGCCTTCTCGGGCATCAATCGTGACACCGTCGATGTATTGCTCGCCAACGGTTGCGAGGTCGTCACGCCTCGCTCGCAGAGCTGCTGCGGCTCCCTGCATGCGCACAATGGCGAGCTGGAACTGGCCCGCGAGCTTGCCCGCCGCCAGCTTGATGCCTTCGACCTCGATACGCTCGATGCCATCATCACCAATGCCGGTGGCTGCGGCTCGCATTTGAAGACTTACGGCCATCTTTTGCATGATGATCCGCCCTACGCGGCCAAAGCGGCCCAGTGGGACAAAAAGGTGAAGGACATCCACGAATGGCTCGTGCAAGTCGGCATTCGCAAGCCTCAGGGTGGCGCAGGCATCAGCGAGGTCACCTACCACGAGAGCTGCCATCTCTGCCATGGTCAAAAAGTCGTCTCCCAACCTCGACAGGTCCTGCAAAGCATTCCCGGCCTTACCTTGAAGGAACTCCCGGAGTCCAACTGGTGCTGCGGCAGCGCTGGCATCTACAACATCACCCAGCCCGAGCAGAGCCGGAAGCTGCTGGACCGCAAAGTTGCCTGCGTGAAGTCCACCGGCGTCACCGTCGTCACCACCAGCAATCCCGGCTGCCATCTCCAGCTCGCCAACGGCCTCCGCGCCTCGGGTCAAACCGTCACGCAGCCCGTTACCTTGCTGGCACAGGCCTATCGGGCGGAAGGCGAACCCGCGAGCTGAAGTTCTCAGTGCTCAGTTTTGGCACAGCTCGACGCCTTCCACTGAGCACTTCTTCATCCACGTCGCTAACTGCCACGCACTCACCTCTCCTCCACCCAGCTCGGCGCCGGGTAACTTCCGAGGATCTTGGCGCTCGCGGAGGCGCTACCGAGGCCGGTGATGGCATCTTGGATGCCGCTGTCCTCGAAATGACCGCTCACTTCGAGGAAGAAGCGGGCCTGACGACCATCGCCGGGCATCGGGCGGTTTTCGATCTGGCGGACATTCACGTTTCGCGAGGCAAAGGCCTGCAAAATCTCCATCAGCGAGCCAACGCGGTCACTCGCATCGACCATGAGCATCGTGTTGTCATTGCCGGAGGGCGGACCGCTGCGGCGGCCGAGGATGATGAAGCGCGTCTGCGTGGCGTAGGCCTTCGGTGAGGAGGCAAGCACCCGTAGGCCGTGCAGCTCGGCGCTCAGCGGCGTTCCCAGCGCGGCGATGCCATCCTCGCGGGCGGCTTCCTCCGCAGCAAGGCTGGAGCTGGCGCTCTCGATCAATCTGGCACCGGGGAACTGCTCCACCAGCCACGGACGGCAGTGGGCGATCATTTGCGGATGACCATGTATGGCGGTGACTGGCTTCGAGGCATCGCGCACCATCACGGCAGCATCCGCCTTCCACAAAATCTCAGCGTAAATGCGCAGCTCGCTGCCGGCCAGATGGTCGAGCGTGTGATGCACCGCGCCCTCACTCGAGTGCTCGATGGGCAGCACGCCGTAATCGACCTCCTGTGCCGCCACGCGGTTGAAAACAGCCTCGGTGCTCGCCTCCGCCACATACTCCACGCAGTGGCCGAACTTGTTCACGGCCACCTGGTGCGTCCATGAGCCCGCCGGACCGAGGTAGGCAATTTTGAGGCTGTCCTCCAGCGCCAGCGCGGCGCTCATGATCTCGCGAAAGATGGCGCGGATGGCCCGCTCGGTGAGCCGGCCCTTCTGCTCGGCGTTCAGCGTGGCCAGCTTGCGCAGGAGCTGGTCCTCGCGACCGGGCACATAGATGTCGAGGTCGTCCTTGCGCTTGATCTCTCCCACCTCGTGGACCAGCTCGGCACGCTCGTTGAGCAGCCGCAAAAGCTCGCGGTCGATGCGATCAATCTTTGAGCGGACTTCGTCGAGGGACATGGTGTGCCGCAAGGTGCTCAAGGTAAGGTGTTATTCGCCCGCGGGCGTTTCTTCCGCCTCGGCAGGGGCTTCTGCGGAGGCCACAGGGGCCAGCGCGAGCTGCTCGGCAGGCGATTCGGCATTCTGCGCCTGGCCTTCTTCCGCCGTGGGCAGTTTCACCCGGCGGAGTTCCTGGGCGTTGGGCATCTCGTCGAGGGA
>JBKCXA010000037.1:0-6214 GCA_046316935.1 Prosthecobacter sp. | reverse complement strand
CAGACAAAATTATCTGAAGATGGAACCTTCAAAATTACAACACATTATTGGAGTAATGATAATAAGGAACAAAAGAGTAAAATTAATTCATTACAAAACCAATTAGATACAGCAATAGCAAATGAAGATTTTGAATCCGCTGTTGGCGAAGACGTCGGCCATATCGACGATTTCATTGCCGTAACGCGTGTCCGGCTTGTCGGAACCGTAGCGGTCCATGGCCTCTTGATAGGTCATGCGCGGGAACGGCGACGGGATGTCGCGTCCGGTGCAGGCTTTGAACATGCTGACGAGCAGGCCTTCGACGAGGTTCACGATGTCGTCGCGCTGGATGAAGCTGGCCTCGATGTCGATCTGCGTGAACTCCGGCTGGCGGTCGGCGCGAAGGTCTTCGTCGCGGAAGCAGCGGGCGATTTGGAAATAACGCTCCAGACCGGCGACCATCATGAGCTGCTTGTACTGCTGCGGAGCCTGCGGCAGGGCGTAGAACTTGCCGGGATTCAAACGAGCGGGCACAAGGAAGTCGCGGGCACCTTCGGGCGTCGGATTGCTGAGGATGGGTGTTTCGACCTCGATGAAGCCAGCGCCGTCGAGGTAGTTGCGGGCGGCGTTGGTGATCTTGTGACGCGTGCGGATGTTCTTGTTCATGCGCTCGCGGCGCAGGTCGAGGTAGCGGTATTTCATCCGCATGTCCTCGTTCGAGAGCTCGCGGTCGAGCTGGAAGGGTAGCACATCGGCCTTGTTGAGCACTTTGCATTCGGTGGCGACGATTTCGACGTCGCCGGTGGGCAGCTTGGCGTTTTCGGTGCCGGTGAGACGAGCGGCAACCTTGCCGGTGATCTGCAAAACGTCCTCGTCACGCAGCGTGTGACTCATCGCGGCCAGTTCGGCGTTTTCCTCCGGGCGGAAGACAACCTGCGTCAGGCCCTCGCGGTCGCGGAGGTCGATGAAGATGACGCCGCCGTGGTCGCGGGCCGAATTCACCCAGCCACAGAGCGTGACGTTCTGGCCGATGTGCTCTTTGCGGACGGCGTTGCAGTGGAGGGTGCGGTAGGCGTTGGGGATCATGGCGGAAAAAGGGCGCGTAGAGTCGGCACTTTCGGCTTTTGCGCAAGGGGGAAGGCGGTAGGTGGGACGGGGTCACTTTTTGCTCGCGTGCAGGGCGGGGCCTCCTTTAGAGTCACGATGCACCCCCGAAACTTCCCGCATGGCACGACGCGCCCAGTCTAGCATTTCCCTCACGCACCTTCTCGGTCTCGTCTTCATCCTCGCCGTGCTCGGCGGTGGTGGTTACATGCTGCTGCATCGCACGACGGATCCGATGACCGGCGTCACGGAGCTGCTCACTTCCGAGTTCCTCGAAAACGCCACCGCGCTGAGCGGGAACATCTACAAGGTCGAAGGCCTCGTCGATGACCGACTCGACACCGGCTGGCGCCAGGCGGACGGCCGACTCTTCAGCGTGCAGGTGAGCGACGGCAGCGGAAACACCTTTTTGCCTGTCTGGATCCCGCCGGATTACGAGGGAGCCAACATTCAACGCGGCCAGCGCTACACCTTCAAAGTCCGGGTGCAGGAAAATGGTGTCCTCGAAGTGCTCGAACTGATCAAAATCTAACCCGTCAACGTCATGAAGCCCTCGTTCCGTCTTCTCGCCCTCGCTGCTGCCTGCCCGCTGGCTTTCACTCATGCCCAGGTGCTCCCTGGCCCGGGCATGGCCCCCGCTCCCGCCGCGCCTACGACGACGACTTCGAACAATAACTACAACGTCGTCCCTGGAAGCGCCGCTGACCGCCAGACGGACACGCAGACCGGCCTCACCAACATGCCGATGGGCGATCCCGGCAGCGAGAATGTCGCCTTCAACGGCAAGCTTTGGAATGTGACCAACAACCGCCTCATGCGGTCCCGCTTTGAGACCTACCTCACCACGCCGGAGGCCATTTCCGCCGAGGATCAGGCCTACCGCGATCTCATGGCGCAGATCATGCAGCTCCTGGCTCCGACCAACAAACCCGGCCCCGATCCGATGAAAGCCTTCGCTTTGCTGCCCGAAGCTGGCACCTACAAAATCGATGGCGGTCTTTGCAACTCCATCGCCAACTCGATCTGGGACGTGTGGCTTTCGCAGCGCAAACAGACCAACCTCAAGGCCGCAAACGTCGCCATGGATGAGCGCCGCCGACAGCTCGAATGGAATGCGCAGATGAGCAACGACAACACCAAGGCCGGCAAGGTTTCCTCTTCGGAAAAGGGTGCCCAGGCCAAAGCGGATGCGAAGGCACAGGCGGACGGCGCCACCTTCGGCCGCACCAGCGGCTACATCAAAGGCATCGCCGAGATCGAGGCACGCAAGAAGCTCAACGAGGCCGCCACCGGCCTCTCCGAAGTCACCAGCAAGGTGCAGTTCCAGGCCCTCATCATCCAGATGTTCCTCCAGCGCCGCTTTGAGCACGCCGTCATCGCCTGCCGCTTCTACCCCAACCTCTTCAAGGACGGCGATAGCATGCTGCAGCTCGACAAAGACAGCGACGTGCAAAAAATGCTCTCCGGCTCCTTCGGCGTGCCACCCACCATCGCGATGATTGATGGTCTCTCTCTTGAGGCCATGCGCACCGTGGATGAATCACTCGTCTCCTTCGAAAACCTCGTCGCCCGCAAGGACATCGACAGCGCCAGCAACCGGCTCCTCGAGGCCTTCGGCGTCGGCGAGTACCTTCCCCGCGTGCGCCGCCTGCCGATGACCGAGAAGAGCAAGGTGCTCGATTTCGTGCGCAAGAAAAACAAGCTCCTCGGCTTCCTCGAGATGAAGGACTATGCCGAGGCCGAAAAGACCGTGCTCGAGCTCAAAAACGAGGCGCAGGACTTTGAATACGCCAAACCGCTCGCCGCCATCAACACCGCGAAATCCGTCAGCTCCCTGCACATCAGCAAGGCCCGCATGGCCATGGCCACGAAGGACACCAAGACCCTCGAAACCGAGATGAAGGCTGCCACCGAGATCTGGCCCACCAACCCGGACCTCGCCAATTTCAGCGGCGAGCTCGTCAAAGGCAGCGACATGAAATCGCAGGGCATCATGGAATTCGACCGCCTCATCAGCCAGAAGGGTTACCGGCAGATTTTCGACAACAAACTCCAGCTCGCCATCGCCGTGCAGGGTGATGCCGCGCGCGAGAAGCAGCTCGAAAAAGTGCTCAACGACATGAGCCGCGTCGAAATCGTCATGGGCGGAGCCAAAGAACTCGCCGCCACCAGCCCCGCCGCCGCGTGGGAGAAGGTCGAGAAGGAGTCGAAGCAGTTCCCCGATGACAACGCCCTCAGCAAGCTCCGCGCCGACCTCGGCATCCAGGCCAGCGAATTCGTCACCGCCATCGAGCGCGGCCGCCAGCATGAGGAGAAAAAGCAGACCGGCTCCGCCCTCGCCTGGTATTTGAAGGCCCGCCGCATGCATCCGCCCAGCGAGCTCGCCCAGGCCGCCATCAAGCGCCTCGTGACTGTCGTCCGCGCCGGCGATCAGCCGCCGGAGCCCGCCACGCCTTCCGCCCTGGAGGAGAAGTGATCGCTACTTCTCCAGCGACATCAGTTCGATCTTGCGAAACCACACCGGCTGGCCCTCGGCTTGCAGAGCGATGTGGCCGTAGCTGAGCTTCACATCGCCACCGGCGGCGGTGATGTCGCTCGCGGGGGCGATGGTGCAGGATGGATCGAGCACCGGATGCTCGTAGCGCAGGACCTCGACACCGTTGATGCGGTGGATGATCACCTCATGTCCGCGCACCTCCATTTCCGCCCGCACCCATTCCTCTGCGGGAAAGGTGGGCGAGCTCGATTTGGCGATGTGCTTCGTGAAAAGCTGCCCCTGCATCTCCACATGCGTGCCTGGCGTGCACAGATTGCCCGTTGGTCGCGGTCCCTTGCCCTCATCGGCGAGGAACTGCATCTCCAGGCTCGATGGGAAGCCTTGGTCGAAGCGCATGCTCTGCGGTGGCTGGGCGTGCAGCATCACGCCGCTGTTGAGGTTCACATACTTCGGCGCGTCGGCCATCATCGTGCCGGTGAAGCGATACTCCATGCGCAGGATGTAGTGCGAGTAGGCCAGGTTGGTGAAAAGGTGCCCATACTGCTGGTCAAACTTCTCGTAGCCATCGTAGCTCACCTTCAGGATGCCGTCCTCGACGCGAAACGTGTTTGCAAAGTTCTCCCCCAGCGGCCGCTTCGCGATCTTGATCGTCCACCCGGTCAGATCCTTGCCATTGAAGAGCGGAATCCACTTCGGCTCCTCGGCAAAAGCGTTGGAGCCAATGAATGCAAAGATGGCGGCGAGGACAGATCGGATCATGCACGCACCTTGTCCTGAGACTTGCCAAATCCAACCGGAAGATGGCCGGGTGTTCGGCGTTTAGCAGCCCTCCATGAAATGCCTTCTGTTTCTGCTTTCGACATTCGTCATTGCTTCGCTTCGCTCACCCCTGCGGGGCAGCATTCGCTTCGCGATGCTGGCTGTCTCGCTTTGCTCGGCTCTGCATTCGTCATTCGCTGCGCAGCAGCGCCCGAACATCGTCGTGATCCTCGTTGATGACATGGGCTTCGCGGACCTCGGCTGCTATGGCTCGGAGATTCCGACGCCGAACCTCGATGGGCTGGCGAAGGGTGGCGTGCGCTTCACGCAGTTCTACAACACCGGCCGATGCTGCCCCACGCGTGCCTCGCTGCTCACCGGCTTGTATTCGCATCAGGCCGGCGTTGGACACATGACGACGGACAACGGCGTGCCCGGCTATCGCGGCAAGCTCAATGACTCGTGCGTGACCATCGCGCAGGTGCTGCAGCCCGCCGGTTACTTCACGGCGATGACCGGCAAATGGCACGTCGGGCACGAGCCGGGCGTCTATCCGAAGGATCGCGGCTTTGATCGTTCGCTGAATGCCGCGGCGGGCGGCTTTTATTTCGCCGGAGGCGACAAGGCGAAGGCCAAGCTCTTCCTCAACGGTGAATCCATCGCCAACGACGATCCGCGTCTGCCGAAGGACTGGTATTCCACCGACCTTTGGACCACGTTTGGACTCAAGTTCATCGACGAAGCGCTTGCGGCGAAGAAGCCGTTTTACCTTCACCTATGCCACAACGCGCCGCACTTCCCGCTGCAAGCACCGGCGGACGCGATCGCCAAGTTTCGCGGCAAATACAAAGAAGGTTGGGGAGCGCTGCGCGATGCCCGCATCCAGCGTCAGCGTGAGATGGGCATCATCGATGCCGCGTGGGAGAAGTCACCACGCCCGCCCACCATCCAAGTGTGGAAAGACCACACACCGGAGGAGCAGGACCGCTTTGACCATCTCATGGCCGTCTATGCCGCCACCGTGCATCGCATGGACCAGGCCATCGGCGACCTCGTGAACGGCCTCAAAGACCGCGGCGTGCTCGAAAACACGCTCATCCTGTTTATGAGCGACAACGGCGGCAACGCCGAGTCCGGCCCTAAAGGCCGCACCGACGGCGACCCGACCCTGGCGGCCTCAAACTGGTTCTGCGGCGAGAGCTGGGCCTTTCTGGAAAACACCCCCTTTCGCAAGTACAAGCACTACAACCACGAAGGCGGCATCGCCTCGCCACTCATCGCGCACTGGCCGGCGGGGATGAAGGCGGGGGAACCATCAGACCATGAGACAGGGAGACTGGCTCACACGCCTGCCCACCTCATCGACATCATGGCGACCTGCGTCGATGTCGGCGGCGCCAGCTATCCCAAAGAGCACAACGGCCACGCCATCACGCCGATGGAAGGCACCTCACTCAAACCGCTCCTCGTCTCCCCATCTGAAAGTCTCCCCGTCTCCCGGTCTCTCTTCTGGGAGCACGAAGGCAATGCCGCCGTGCGTCACGGCGACCTCAAACTCGTGCGCACCGGTCGAAACGGCCCGTGGGAGCTCTACGATCTCAAAGCCGACCGCACCGAGCAGCACGACCTCGCCACCGCCCAGCCAGACAAGGTGAAGGAACTCGCCGCCGAATGGCAAACGTGGGCCGAACGCGCCCATGTGATTCCCTATCCCGGCGAAGGCAAAGCCAAGAAGAAGGGCAAGGGGAAGAAAAAGGCGGAGTGAACGGGCTCCGGCCACACCTCACGGCATGAGCAACGGGCGAAGCTCAACAGGCGTCAGATCGCGTGGGAGAGGTTTCCAAGGGTAGTGATCGGTTTTGACGAGGGACC
>JBKCXA010000036.1:0-2109 GCA_046316935.1 Prosthecobacter sp. | reverse complement strand
GGTTGCGTGTGAAGGCCACCCCGGATCCGGAGTCGTTGCCGGTGTTTCCGTACACCATGGCCTGCACGTTCACGGCGGTGCCCCATTCATGAGGGATGTTGTACTTGCGGCGGTAGACGATCGCACGGTCGTTCATCCAGGAGCCGAACACAGCGCCAGCAGCGCCGCGAAGCTGGTCCCAAGGATTGTTCGGGAAGACATGGCCGGTGCGCTCTTTAACGAGCTGCTTGAAGCGCTTCACGAGTTCCTTCTGGTCCTCGGCGGTCAGATCGGAGTCGATGATGTCCTTGTGATATTTTTCGTGCTTGTAGGCTTCGATCACGGTCTCGAAGGGCTCGTGATCTTCGTTTTCACGCTTCTGCACGCCGAGCACGACATCGCCGTACATCTGGATGAAGCGGCGGTAGCAGTCCCACGCGAAACGCTCGTTGTTGGTCGCCTTGACGAGCGAAAGAACCGTCTGGTCATTCAGGCCGAGGTTCAAAATGGTGTCCATCATGCCAGGCATCGAGTCACGAGCACCGGAGCGCACGGCGACAAGCAGCGGCATGCCATTGGCGTCACCGAATTTGGCGCCCATGATTTTTTCCATGGAGGCGATGCCTGCTTCCATCTGCTTCTGGAGATCAGCGGGATAGCTCTTCTTGTTCGCGTAGAAGTAAGTGCAGACTTCCGTGCTGATCGTGAATCCGGGAGGCACCGGAAGACCGATGCGGCTCATCTCCGCGAGGTTTGCTCCTTTGCCGCCGAGCAGCGCTTTCATGGAGCCGTCTCCGTCCGCTTTTCCTGCTCCGAAGGAATAAACGTATTTCACTTTCTTTGCGCCGCTGGTTGCTTGTTTAGCCATGGTTTTGTTTTCGGTCGATCAATGTGATCCGAGTATGATGTCGATGTTTGGGTGGGATTGAATCGCCGATTTATATTGATGGATTATATGATGCAAGTGTTTGTTGACAATGAAAACTTCGGCGGAGCATGCATCGACACTTCGCTCGACACATGCAGACACAGCTATTGACGCATGAATTGTTTGTCTGATAAAAGCTGTGTATCACGCAAAAGCGTTCGGACACTTCAAGTCCGTGCGCGAGCCTGACAAACCCGCAAACCGCCATTCTCCACACATGAAAATCCAACCTCGCCCGACCTCGCAAAGAGGTTTTACTCTCATCGAACTCCTGGTCGTTGTCACCATTATCGCCGTCCTCGCAGGACTCGTCATCTCGCAAGCGCCCAAGATGATGGAGGACGCGCGCAAGCTGGAGGTTCGCAACCAGATCATCAGTGTCACGACCGGCATTCGTAACTATCAGGTCGAATACAATCGTTATCCCATCGACCCCGCCTTGGCGAGCAGCGGCGGTGGCGATGACGCCCAGCCGATCCTGACGAATCAGAATTCGACCATCATCGACACTCTGATGGGCGATGCCGCACAGATGCCGGGAGCGTCCAGCGGCAGCAGCGGCGGAAGCATCAACCTCAATCCCAAGGGTATTGAATTTGTCACCTTCAAGGTGGCGAAGAATGGACGCAACGGACTCGTCGGCACCCAGTCTCCCTACAGCTTGATCGATATGTGGGGTTCTCCCTTTTATGTGCTGCTCGACACCAATCTGGATCGCAAGCTTGTGAATCCTGATGTTCAGAACCAAGATCCCAAAATCTCTCAAAGCCAAGTCAGCCCTCCACCGCAATTTCTGCCGACTGACGTGGCTGTTTACTGTCTCGGCAAAGATCTTGTCCAAATGACCGGTGACGACATCGTTTCCTGGCGCGAGTAATTCCTCGATCTCCAGCTCCCCAGCGGCGGCTCCCATCGGGACCGCCGCTTTTTTATGCTCACGCGTATTTCGCGAGCAAATCAGCCGTCTTCGCTGGATCGACCTTCTCGTAGAAATCGTCCTCCACCATGCAAACCGGGCCGAAGCCGCAGCTCGCGAGGCACTCGGCGAATTCGATGCTGTATTTGCCGTCCGCGCTCACCGCGATCGGGTGATGATGATCGACATGCGAGCGGTCGATGTTGGCCGTTTGGCAAAACGACTCCATCAACTCGTAGCTGCCCGCCATGGCACACGAAAGCGTGCGGCAGACACGGATGTGATA
>JBKCXA010000035.1:0-15445 GCA_046316935.1 Prosthecobacter sp. | reverse complement strand
GCCCAGGATCGTGCGTGTGCGACCACCCGCGAATTGAAACTGCAAATTGCCCGAGCCACGACTGCGCTGCGCCGAGCTATTCAGCGTGAGGAAAGGAAACAGGTTTGCCCGGTCTGCGCGGGCCAGCGCCTGCGCTTCCGTCACGCGATGCATGGCCAGTTCGAGTGTGGGATTGTTCGCTTCCGCCTGCTTCATCAGGCTGGCGAGCCGCGCATCGCCAAACGAACTCCACCACGAGCCGCGTTTGGCCTCGTCACGCGGCGTGGCCGTCCGCCAGGGGCCGCTGCGCTTGAAAGAAGAGGGCAGGGGAACCGCCGGCTTCAGAAGGGACGGAGCCAAATTGCATCCCGAGAGCGCCAAAAGGCCCAGCAAAGCCGCTGCTGCTTGTCGGGTCGTTCTACCTGCATCCGTGTTTCGAGTCACCATGTTGAATGACTTCATTCCGGGAGCTTTGCATGCGTTCTTTCCAGTAGAATGCTTTTTGAGATGGCAAGTGGTGAAAGAGGGCAGACGTATTCGACTCGCGATCCATTTGTTAACCTTTCCAAATTTTGACGCGGAAACCGGAATCTGCCGTTTTTTCTGCGTCCATGTTTCCAACAAAAACGTGTTCAGCGATTTTTGTTTGCGCAGGGGAGCCCTTTTTTTTGTGGATTCAAGGTTCGAGATATGTCTCACTATGCGTCTCCGTAACCAAGAGGTGAATCGCTTTTATTTGCATTCACCTTCCAACCCGACTTTTCCCGCACGAACCAAAGCAACCATCATGTACCCTCAAAGCAACCTTCTCCAATGGTTCAGAAACTCCGCGAGAATCCCGACTACAGCCACCATTTTGCTCCTGCTCGCCACTGGTATGAGCAACTCAAACGCAGCCACCATCGTTGACTGGGGCGTAAGCCAGTCCGGCACGCCTGGTGTATATTCATGGCAACTGCTGTCCAACTGGAATGCCACGGGGGTGCATGCGCCAGCTTCCGCGTTTCCCAGTGCCATTGGTGACACGGCCAACCTGAACTTCTTGAATTTGAGCGGCAACCAGACGGTCAACCTCAATGGTGCCGTGACGCTCGGCACACTCAATATTGGCGACACCATCGGACAACAGAGCTACATCCTTGCGGCGGGCACAGGCGGATCTCTGACGATGAATGGTGGCGCGGCCTCGGCGATTAATAAAACAGGCTTGGGAACAGACATCATTTCGTCCGGCATTGTCCTCACGGGTGCAGCCCCGTTGACGGTGGATGTGGCAACTGGCACTCTCGTGCTCGATGGTGTGATTTCTGGCGCAGGTGGACTTACGAAGACGGGTGATGGGACCCTGGTGTTGCGCGGTGCGAACACCTACACAGGGGTCACGAATATCAATGGCGGCCAGCTCCTCATGCTGCCCACGGCTAATGACGGCGCTGTGCTCGGTTCCATCACAGCAGGAAACAACACGGTGGTCGGTAGTGGAGCGACACTCGCCCTCGGGCCGGATGCGGCCGGTGCTGGTGGTATCGGTAACCCTGCTGAGTTGATCACCATCAATGGCAATGGCTTCCGCAACAATGGTGCCATCAGGAATTTCATGGCAGCCAACGGTGCTACCCTTCCTGGCGTGGTCACCATGGGCAGTGCATCTCGTATTCAGTCCGAAGTCACGGGCGGTCTCACGCTTTCCGGTGCTTTTAACGTCAACAATACTCTTACCGCCGGGGGTATCGGTGCGGTGACACTCAGTGGTCTTGTCTCCGGCTCCAGTGCCATCAATCACTACGGCCTCGGGTTGTTCCGCCTCAGCAATGCGACAACTGCCAACACTTATAGTGGTGCCATCTCATCCACGCTGGGTGAGATTCGTGCTCAGGACGGCACCACGGCATTTCAGCCTTATGGAGCTGTTGCGAGCCTCTCGCTGAAAAATTCCTGGCTTCGTATTGGCATGGGAGCTGGCGCGACAGCGGCTAACGCGAATAGCCGCTTCAGCACCACAGCGCCGATCTCCATGGCAGCCAGTCAGCTCTATTTGGATAACACCAATTTCAATGCCAATACCGGTAGCCAGCAGACCACTGCCATTGTTCAGGGGCTGGGTGATGTGACGCAGACCGCAGGCCATAACCGTTTCGGCATGCGTGGCGCTGCAACAGGTGGATCGATCACCATGACCTTGGCTTCGCTCTCTCGCAGTGCAGGCGTTACCACCGAGTTCCTCTCGGACAATGTCGTTACGGGTAACTTCCTCGGAGTCACTGCTCAGAACCGCATCCTCAACACGGCGCTTGAGACGGCGGGCGTATTGGTTCCTTTTGTTGGCGGCTCTGTTTACTCAAACACTGAATTCGTCAAGTATGTGCCAACCACCTTGGCGGGCTTTGGCTACACGCCACTCGTGGCGGCGGACTATGTGGTGGACACGGCAGAGACCGGTTGGACGGGCACGCAGAACGTTAAGCTCTCGGCTGGCGGCGCTACCTTGACCGCTAACCGCACGATTCAGTCCTTGAACATGCAGAACGCCACTGGACGCACCTTGGGCGGCAACGCGGGAGCGGTTCTTGAAGTTGGCTCCGGTGGCATCATTACCAGCGGTGGCACTCATACCATCTCTGTCCCCACCATCACGGCGGGAGCGGCCAGCAACTATGAACTCTATGATATTGCTTGGAACAACAACGTCATCCGTTCTGTGATTGCAGACAATGGCGCGAACCCAGTCTCTCTTATCAAAACGGGCGGTAGTCTCACCTCCTTGTTCGCTGCTAATACCTACACAGGCACAACCTACTTAGCAGAGGGTGGCCTCCGCGAACCCATCGGTTCCAATACGGTGTCTCTCGGCTCAGGCAATCTCAACATGACGGGTGGCCCTAACGCGGCGGCCTACTATGAATCCATGCGCAACTTTACACGATCTCTGGGCACGGGTGCTGGTGAGGTGCAGTTCACTGGGGGTGGGGGACTTGGCTCCGGCAGTGTTGGCTTCAGTGCTTATGGTGCTCCGATCAATGTGAACCTTGGTGGCGCAGGTGCCACCGTCACCTGGGGCACCTCGACGTTCAATCCTGGTATCTTCGGTCTCAACGGTGGTAACGCTACGCATGTGGTCACCATGGTTAATCCTATCGATCTCGGTGGCGAGCAGCGCTACATTCGTCTCGACGGTAACTCCGCGGCCTCTGAGCGCGGCGTGATTGGTGTCATGGCAGGTGATATCTCAAATGGTTCTATCGTGAAACGTGGCGGTGGCCTTCTGGTATTCGATACCCCAAAGACCTACCAGAATGGCACGATCATCAGCCAGGGTACCCTTTGGCTGCGTGGCACAGGCACCGCAGGTGCCAACGTCGTAGGCAATGACATCCAAATCGCTGCCGATGGTATTCTGAAGATCGAGTCGCCTTCCAATATTGGTGACCGGCAGGCCATCATCCTTCAAAACAATGACGTAAATACTCCCGGCGTGGTAACGCTCGGTTCAGGTTACGGCACGGGGTCGGATGTGCGCATCAGCAGTTTCACCGCCACAGGCGGCATCTTTGGCACAGGGGGCAATAACATCCTCATTGCCAACAATCAGTCAGGTCAGGCCCGCCGCATTGCCATCACCCTCAGTGGTTTGCACAATTTCCAAGCGGACATCCCTGGCCAGATCCGTGCCACCGCACCCAACGTAGAGGCCTGGTTTGGCGCTGACACAGGCAATGCTACCTTCACCGGCACAACGCTCTCTCCTACTGGCGGTGCCACCACTGCCTATCGTTTTGGCGGTCACACCAACAACGCAGCGCTCTTCACCGTCACGAATGCTAATGTGCTCACAGGTGCCTTCCCGCTGATTGTGGGCGCTCCAGACGGCACCGACCGTAACTACACAGATGGCATTCTGTATCTTCCTCAGAGCCAGAATTACTCGGGTCAGGTCACCGTCGGTAGCGGTGGTATCTTGCACGTCGGCGGCAATGGTGGTTTGAGCACCACCAACAACACCATCAACATGCGTGTCGGTGAACTCCGCTTGGAATTCGCTGATGGTCAGTATGGTGGGGGGCTAGATACCCAATACGGTTCCCGCATTTTGGATGTTCAGGGCGGCAACTCTATCCTGCGCGCCAGCGCTCTCAGCGGCGGCGGCTACAACACCGTTACCTTGGGTAGCATCAACTTCCCTGAAACCGGATCGGACCGCGCTCTCGAAGTCCGCACCCTCGGCACCATCTTCACCGAGTTCCGCACGCCCACCGTGGTGATGCCGAACGCGGCCCGCACTACCTTCTTGGACGTCGGAACGGACAACAGCTTTCAGAACGGCGTTGGTATGCTCACCGTGACTGGCGTGATTGCTGATCAGGCGACGGGTGCCCAGGGGTTGCAAAAACGTCTTGGTGGCGCTCTCATCCTTCAGTCAGACAATACCTATGATGGTAACACGGGCGTTCAGCAGGGGCGCCTTGTTCTCAGTCATGTCGGCGCGGCTGGCACGGCGTTAACCACTCTTGATTTTAATACCAACAATGACCGCCGTTCCGATATTGAGTTTCGCTTGGATGGCGCTGGCCCTCACACCATCGCGAATGCTGGCATGAGCACTGGCACCGGTGGTAATGATGGTTCCACGCGTGTTCTGACCGCAGGCCCGATTACCCCTGGCAATGAAAACGGCACCGTGATCCTACCGAATCTGACGATCGCCCACGCTGGGGCATTTGGTGTGAACGGTGGTACTAGCAGCGCACTCTTTTTTGATGGTTTCAACGGTTACAAGTTTCAACTGAACAATGTATTGCTGAATCGTCCTCTTGCCGGCACGGCCACTTCAACCGGCACCGTCTTTCGCACTCGTGGTGCTTATACGACCATCAACGGCGTCCTCTCTGGTAACGCCATCAATGCTTTCGAGAAATCGGAGCAGGGAACCCTCGTCCTGAATGGCAACAATACCTACCTCGGCACCACCACGATCAGCAACGGCACGATGATTGCCGGCCATGACAACGCTTTCGGCGCGGCCACTACTGACATCACATTCCGCAACAACGCCTTCTCTCAGATCCTGGCCGCTGGCGTGCGCACCATCAATCGTAACTTCATCAACACCGCCACTGGCAGCACTCAGACCCTCGGTGGTCTGGATGCTGGCGTGAAGACATTTAGCGGTAATATCAATCTTTCCACCGCTGGTCTGGTTCTTACCGCAGCCGCGGGCGGCGATACGACTTTCACGGGCACCATCAGCGGTGCTTTCGGCATCACCAAGAACGGCAACGGTACAGTGATCCTCGCTCCGGCATCCGGCACAGGAAATACCAACACCAGCGCTGGCACGACGACCGTCAGTGGCGGCACCCTTCAAGGCAATGCCCAAGCCACAAGTGGCAGCCCCTTCGGTGTGGATACACCGTTCGCTGTGTCCAATGGTACATTGAAGCTGCAAGGCCTTGCAGCCCCTACGGCGAACAGCAACACCGCTTCCGCTGGTGCGCTTGGCTTTACGGACTTCGGTGGTGGAAAGGTCGTGGTCAATGACCTGGCCGCAGACGGCTTCAACACTCAGTTCACCTTCGGCAGCCTTAACCGCATCAATAGTAACGTTGTCACCTTCGTGGGTGAGCGCACGGGCATCTCTGCCACGGCTGGCGAGGAGCGTATCACCTTCACCGCCGCACCTTTGGTGGCCAATGGCACTCTCGGCGTGTGGGCCGTGGGCACTGGTGGCGGCAGCAATGCAGCTCACTACGTCTCCGTGGACGGAGGCAACAACATCGTAACTGCCACCTACGTGGGAGCAGCGGCTGATCTTGATGGCTCCACCCTCGCTACGAACCTTTGGGATGCCACGGGCTTCGGCGGTACCCTCACTGGCAACCGTGCAGCTCTCGGTGTCCGCACCGATACGGCCATCGCTCTCGCTGGCAATACTCTGAATCTCGGCACTGCTGGTGAAGCTGGACTGATCCTAAATAACGGCGCTGACATTAGCGGCGCAGGTTCGGTGAGCTTTGGCACCAATTACTTCTCCCTCTATGTGGACAATGCTGCCACCTCGACCCTCAGCTCGACGCTGACCAACTACCGCAACAACTCGAACAACACGCTGGCTACTGTCATCAGTAAGTTCGGTCCAGGTACTCTGGAGGTGAGCACGCCCATGACTTTCCAGGGTAATATGCGTGTCGTTGAGGGCACTCTCAGTGCGACTGCCTCCAATGTCTTCCCGACCTTTGAAAACTTGAATGCCATTACGGGAGGCATCGTCGTCATCCGTCCTGGAGCCACCGTGAACCTGAATGGCAACAATCAAGAGATCGGCAACCTTGCTGGCGGGAATGTTGGCTTTGAGCCGATGTATACAGGTGGAGTGCTGAACCTAGGTACGGCTGACGTTGTAATCGGTCGCGAAGCAAGCAGCCAGACTTTCTCGGGCCAATTGATTGGTGGCGCGGGTTCGAGCCTCACCAAAATTGGTGCTGGGACTTTGACAATCAACAACATCAACGCTGCACAGCCCAACTCGCTCGGAACCCTTATCGTTGATCAAGGAACCGTCGCAACACGCAACAACGATCAGTCGTGGGCACAGCCCGGTGCAGGTTTTGCCTCTTCCATCCCTTCCTCTACAGATGTTTATCTCCGTGGCGGCACTTGGTCGGTCCGCTCCATTGGTGATAGCACCGGGAATGCGCAGCGCATCGCCATAGGTAACAACATCATCGCCATGGGCGGTGATTCTGGCCTGAACACCGTGCGTGATCAAGGCGGTGGCTCGAACAAGCTTCTCACCTTTGGTAACCTGACACTGGGCGTGCAGCGCTTTCTGACAAACAATGACAACACTTTCATTCCTCGTTTCGATGGCACCACCACCCTGACGAACTTCGGGCGTATTCAGACGGATAACCAACTCGTTCTCGCCGGTGCCATCTCGGGCCATTACTCACTTGAAAAACGCGGTGGTTCTGACCTCTCCATTGGAGCAGACAACAGTGCCTGGAACGGTGGTATGGTTATCACTGACGGCACGCTTCTTTTTGGCAGTCGTGGCACCGACGACATCCGTTACGCCGGCACCACTTTTGTGCCAAGTAGTGCGGCAAACGCAGGCACTGGTGACATCGTCGTGAACCGCGGCACTGCTATCCGTCTGAACGCCCCCTCCAACATCCTTAGCGGCTCTGGCCAGCGTGTGCAGCTCTTTGGCTCCGCCAATGCCAACTCAGTTCGCGTGGACTTTGGGACTGATGCACCAATTACCAACTACAATGTGTTCTCTACTCAAGACGCACGCCTAGGCTTGAATCTCAATGAAGGACATTGGACGAATACCATCGACCTCGCAAAACTCGGAAATGGTCGTGGCGCTGTCTCCGCCGTTTCAAACACTTACTATACGGCACCAACCGTGGGCGTAGGTGCTGACAATGTCTTCCGCTTCGGTGGAACCAATGCTGCCACGCTGTCCATCACCCAGCCTGGGGCTCTCTCTGGCACCGCCTCCGTAGATGTTGGTGTGCCCCACTACCTCGCGGGTGCCAATCCTGGCCTCACAGAAGCTAACGTGCGCTTCTTTGGTGACCAGACCTACACAGGCGTGACCAATGTGTACCGTGAGGCTGATGCTGGTGCAATCGGCGGTATTCTTGAACTCACCGCTGATAGCGCTAGCTCCGCCTTCAACGTTTATGGCCGTCTCACACTGCGTGGCGCTGCCCGTCTCACGAATGACGCCGGTGCCCACGTTGGCAGTCTTAATCTCTTCCCAGGCGGCAACCTGCGCCTGGATTACAACATGAACGTGGCGGATAACTTCTACCTGTCCCGCCTGGACAATTCCAACCTCGGCACCACAGCCACGGAGAACAAGTGGGGCGACTCAACGCCGCTGCTCCTGGATGGCTCCGGCATCAACCTCATAACTGCCGATGGGCGTGTGAACTCCGAAACGGTGGGTAACATCACCATCAAAGGTGGTGCCACCATCACTCTGGAGCGCACCAACGCAGGCCAGATGATCCTCAATACCCCCAGCATCACCCGCACGGGGCAGGCTACCCTCACGATTCGTAACACGACCGCTGCTGAGCTTGGCTCCACCGCTCTCCAGTCACAGAAAATGTTTGTCACTGCGGCTCCTGCGATAACCAATGGCATGGCTGCCCCTTGGATGATGAACGCGTCGAACCGCGGCTTCCTAAGCTACAATACCGACACAGGTTTTACGAATGCAGCCTTCATTTCTGGCACCCCAACAGCGGGCGGTGGAGATGCCTTCCTGAGCACCTTCACAGGAACGGAGATTGTCCAGTTCGCTGGCGGCTGGACGGATACGACGTTCACAAGCACCAAGAATGTCTATGCCCTGCGTGTGGATGAGGAATCGGGCACCAACGACATGATTTTCACAGGTGGCCAGATCAACATCTGGAGTGGTGGCCTGATCGCCGGTGCTGACGATAGCAACCGCGTAAACTTTGACACCACGAATGTTTACTTTGGCAACGGCACGACTCCTGTCGAAGGCTTCGTGTATGGAGGCCATGCGAGCACCAACACCCGTTTCGGTGGAGTAGTGACTGCTTCAGGACTGACCTTGACAGGGCCTGGGGGATTCCAGTTCACGAATGCTGCCAATGCCATCACCGGAACGATCCAACTGAATGGTGGTACCCTCTTCGTAGATGGCAATGGCGCACGCGGGACCGCAGGGGAGATCATCCTCCATTCTAATTACGCTAACAACTTTGACGGAGGCCAAATGCCGAGCCTCCGCCTTCGCCACAACAGTGCCACCACTACCTACACCGGTCTCCAGGTCACGGTGGCGGAGAATGTCCCCTACGCCCAGATTCAGGCTGAGCGCTTCAGCGGAACTGCAACAACGACCGAAGTGCAGTTTGGCTCACTCAATGTGCAGGGCACTTCCGGGCCGGCGGGAACCAACCTGCTGCTCTCCAACAGCAACTCCAACACCCAGGTGCTTGGCACAACAACCTTTGGTGGCAGCAGCCCCGTCTCGTTGGTGGTGAATGGCAACACGTGGCGCTTGAATGGTGCTATCACTGGTTCCGCTCCGATCTACAAGTGGGGTGATGGGCAGATCCGTCTCGACGCTTCCAACACCACCCTGACCGGTCCTGTCACACTCAGCCGTGGTGAAATCCGCGCTGTCGGCAATCTTGCCAACATGTTTGGCACTGGCGACTACACCCTGAACTTCGGTCAGATTCGCATGAGCCGCAATGGTGGTGGTGCTACCCATTTCAATGCTGCGGGTCAGGATATCACCGTCGCAGGTGGTGTAACTTTCGTTGGTGATCGTGCAGGTGGCAGTGCAGCAGCGAATATGACCGTTGGTAGCTCGGGTGGAACCTTCAAGACCGTCAATGGTGCCCAGCTTCGCTTTGCTCACGATACATTCGGCGAGCAAATCATCCTCGCCAGCCCCGTCACAGTGAATGACAGCGCGACCTTCTTCAATGATAACGCGGCTGTCCTCCTGAACTCCACCCTTAGTGGAAACGGCACATTGGTGAAGACAGGTATTTGGCAAACCTTCTTCAACAACAACGCAGCCAACTCAGACTGGTTAGGTAAGCTCGACATTCAGAATGGTACGGTCATCATGAACCAAGCCAATGCCACCCTCGGCGGCACTGGCAGTTCAGTGGTCATTCACCCCTCCGCCGCTCTGTCTGTTGCGGCTGCCGCCCAGTTTGGCACAGGGTCTGGTGTGACTCAGGTCTTCACCAGCAATGCCGCACTTCCTGTCATCGGTGTTCGCACCGCGGCAAACTTCGCCTCGGTGCTCGGTCACTACACGGGCAAGATTCAGGGCACTGGCGTCGGTGTCGTGGCACTAGATAATGGCCAGACGCTCACCACTGACCCTGCCATGGCTGGACTCTTCGGTGGCAACTGGTGGCTTGGCAGTGCATCCGGAAACGGCACGCTTTCTGCCAACAGCATTGCTCCATGGGGCACGGGAACCAATGAATTCCGCTTCGGTGGAGGCAGCGCCACGATTACACTCAGCCCGTCAACGGCGGGTTCCGCTCAGCTTGCCGGGGCAGGCAATCGCCTTGTAGTGGGTGCTCCCAACGACATCTATGGCCAGAGCACATTGGTGATTGCCACGAATGCCAGCAACACTTACGGCGGTGGCACCATCGTCAATCGCAGTCGCAACATGGACGGCACCTATCGCGCGTCCACTTTGAGCGTCCAGGGGGGGCAGACCGCTGCTGCCACCTTCCGCACACCGCTGGGCTCGGGCACGGTGGATCTCTTCGGCGAGGGTCGTATTGAAAACGTCAACGGCACTGCTCGTAACGCCGCCAGCGCCAACGCAAACACCTGGGTCTTCCATCCGGGTTCCCGCCTGCGCTTCGACAATGACAACCCCTTGAGCACAGCGACGACGGAAGGTCGTTGGGCTGATGGCACTGCGATTACGCTGAACACCTCAGTTCTTGAAATTTATGGGGATGGAGCAGCCAGTGCCTACAACAGTGAAACCATTGGTGACCTTACCATTGAGGGTGGTTCAGAAGTAGTCGTCCGTCGTCGTGGTGCGTTCCCAGCTGAACTTGTGGCGAATAATCTCAGCCGTGCCGGCTCCGGCACTCTGATGGTGACCTCCGTGGATACCAACACTAACCTTACAGGAGGTCTAGGCCTCCTTGCGGGGACTGGCACTAACACAACCACCAACTTCAAGATGGCGAATGCCGCCTCCCTTGTAGTGAATGCCACCTCTGGAATGCTTGCTCCCTGGATGATCAGCCGAGGAGACAGCCAGTGGCTGAAGTATGACGCTACGAATGGAGTTCAAATCCTGACACAGGGCACTACTCCGACCAATTACATCACCTCTGCTGGTGGCACACTTACCCTCACCGCCAATAATGGCACTGAAATCCTCAACCTGAACACCGCAGCAGGCACGCTCGGCGCCAATCTGGATGTGCTTGCCCTGCGCACGGATCGTGACATCAACCAAAGCGCTGATGGCCAGTTTTCCAACGTCATCATCCGCTCTGGTGGGCTCACGCAGTCTGCCAATACTCCGACCATCAGTGCCAACCTGTATTTTGGTTCATCCGGCCTTGGTAACGGCGAAGCTCTGATTCATGCTTCAAACGATGTCCTCCAGATTAACGGCAAGATCAATGCCAGCCAGGTGACGAAGTTTGGCACGAACTTCCTCAACATCCGCAGTGCTCAGCCGCAGTTTACTGGGAACTGGGTGGTGAATGGTGGCGGTCTTCAATTCCTGACACCTGGTGCTCAAAGCACCGGAGAGGTGATCCTCAATGGCAGCCGCATGAACGATCGTGACACCACTTACAACATGACGGAACTCCGCTATAACTTTAACAGCGGCTCTCCAGACCTGTTTACCTGGAATGGTGGCAAGATCACGGCTTACAATTTCAACCAGATCCGTGCTGTTCTGGCTTCAGATCGCCTCCAGCAAATTCCGGCTATTGACCTGCGCACAACGAACGCAGTTCCAGGCACGGGCATGGAAGGAGCCATCATCCTCCAGGCGGATGGCCTGCGCTCCACGCTGCGCACAGGAACTGTCACACTCTTTGACAACTACCTTATCCATGTGGATGCCACCTCCTTTGGCACAGGTTCCACTTCTGGGGTTCAACTTGGCTCAGGCTCGGGCGTGGGAGGCCTGGACAACCAAGGCCTCTACAATATGCGCAAAGTAGGTGATGGTGTGCTCACTCTCGGCGACATCAGTGGCACCTTCGATGGCACCACCCGCTTGGAGATCGGTGAAGGTGCGGTGCGTGTGAACAGCGCTGGCTCACTCGGTGCAGCAACTGTCAATGCTCGTATTGGTCATGGGGCCGCTCTGGAAATCGCCACAGCCGCCTGGTCGCCTACGGCCACACTTGAGCAGATGCCCGGCTCCCTTGAGCGCTGGGCGATGAATGGTGCCCGCAGCGGCACAGTGACGATGGGCTCAGGCGTGCATCTGCAGATCATGCAAAACCAGACCGGCACGCAGACGATCAGTCTAAATGGTGGTTCTATCATGGGATATCTCCCTCGTGACTGGGAACAAGTCGCCGTCATTCATACCCTCGGCAGTGGCATCGGAATCAATCTGGCGACCGACTCCTTCATCGGTCAGCCCTTCGTCAGCAGCAACAACGGTATCGTAGATTACCGCTTCTACGACATTGGCAAACAGAACACGGATGGTTCAGACATCAATATCAACGACCAATTCTATCGTGGTTCCTACCTCCAGATTGACGGTGTGATCAGCGGTGCTGGCGGTCTGACGAAGATCGGCAAGGACTGGATCTTGCTCAATGGTGCCAACACTTATGCGGGTGCGACCAATGTTGAAAACGGAACGCTTCAGCTTGGTGTGAACAATGCCCTGCCCACAGGCACTGCACTCACCATGAAGGCAAGCAGCGCACGCCTGGATCTGAATGGTCGCAATCAGGAGGTCGCCTCCCTCTCTGGTGCCGCTGGAAGCATCACAAATGGCCGCTTCGACTACAATACACTCACAGTGAACCAAGCAGTCAGCACGACCTACAGCGGCACGCTGGACGGTAATGTCATCCTTCTCAAGAAAGGCGCTGGTACCCTGACCCTCATGCCAGTGAGTGCTACTGGCGATACAACCAATGGAAGCTCCTATCATGGTGGCACAATCATTGAGGCTGGCAAAATCGCGGTCTCAATGGACCTCGCCTTAGGAGCAGCCCCAAATGTCGTGGATGCAGACAATGTCCGCTTCGCAGGAGGCACCCTTCTGGCCAACGCCAGCTTCACCACCAATGTCAATCGTGGCATCACTCTGGACACCGCGGGAGGCACCATTGAGGTCGCTCCGGCTTTCATTGTCCAAATTGGAGGTATTGCCACCGGCACAGGCACCCTGTCGAAGACCGGTGCAGGCATCCTCCAGCTCAACAACACAGGAAACAATTACCGCGCCAGCACCAACGTGCTGGAGGGCACTTTGCGCGGCGGCGGTGCGAACACCCTTTCCGAAAACTCACGCCATGTGATCACCGGTGACACCATTTCCGGCACTCTGGCACTCAATGGCAATGACCAGATCATCGGCTCCCTTTCCTCCACCGGTGCCACGCAGGCGAATGCGACTGTCGCTTTGAGCAGCACGCTCACCGTGGGCGCTGACGGCTCCAGAGACGCTGTCTATGCCGGCACGATCACCGGCCTCGCCAGCTCCATTTTCCGTGTGAGCGGCAACGGAGCCGTGCAAACGCTCTCCACCATGGACAACAGCGCCCAGGTCTGGAATACCGAGGTGGCGAATGGTGTGCTCGTCCTCGCCAACAATGCTAAACTGTCCGCTGGCACCGTGGATGTGCTGTTGGGCGTCACGGGCGTGAGCGGTGCGGATGACTTTGCGGGGCTTCACCTCGAAAACACGGCCGCTTTTGCCAATAACATCTCGGTCGGCACGGCAAACAGCGTCGGCAGCACATTGATCACCTCGGGCGGAAGCGATGCCGCCATCGCTGGCACGATCACGCTGAACCGTGACATCTTCTCCGGTGCGGAGGCGGGTACTCGGCTCAGCTTGACCAACACCGTCGGCGGTGCTGGTCGCGTCACCCTGATCGATGGTGGTAGCTTGCGACTGACCTCGGCAAATACCTTTGGAACAGGCGCTGGAACCTCCGGCACTGCGGTGGATGGGGGCACGGTCATCCGTGCTGGCACGCTCCTGCTCGAGAACGCCGCAGCCGCTGGCACGCAGGCAATCGAGCTGGGTGATGTGACTTCCACAATCGCCACGCCAGTAGATCGTGCCACCTTCACGAGCATCCTCGGCAGTGGCAGCTTCAATCCGAACGGCGGCACGAATGGTTTTGGCTCCTTCGAGGGCGTCAGCACCACCTTTGATGGCAACACCTACGGTGGCGGCGATGTCGGCACACGACTGCTGGTTTCCGGTGAGGAGGCAAATCCCGAACGCAACGGCATCTACACCATCACGGCGGTCAATGGCGGCACGATGACGCTCGTGCGTGCCACGGATTACCAGACCGGCGGCCAGATCCTTTACGGCGGTCAGGTGGCGGTGACGAACGGCACCTACACGGGCAAGACGATGTTCCAGTTCGAGGAAAACGTCGTCGTGCGCAACGAGCTCACTCAAGAGCCGATCCGCTTCCGTGAGGACGTGGCAAACGCCAACGTGGCGGCCTTGGTGAATGTCACCGGCCTCACCGTCGCGAACCACATCGACGTCAATGCGACCAATGGCACCGGCACCGCCACCATCGGTGGCAGCTCGACGCTGACTGGCGCTTCCGACACGGGTGTCTTCTCCGGCAACATCCGCCTGCAAAACCTCGCCGCAGGTATTGCGGAGAGCCGCAATCTGCGCCTCGCCTCCAGCGTGGCGGCCACGAGCGGAACGGGCATCACCTTCAGCGGCACCATCAGCGAGGTGGATACCACCGCCGTGACCGGTGACGTGCTTTCGGTGACCAAAGTGGATGCGGGCGTGGCCGCCCTCACCGGTGCGAACACTTACACCGGCACCACCACCGTGGCTGGCGGCACTCTTCTGGTCAGCAACACCACCGGTTCCGGCACCGGCGCAGGCTCCGTGGTGGTAAATGCCAGCACAGTGCTCGGCGGCACCGGCTCCATCGCCCCGGCGGCGAACAACAGCATTACTTTCAACGGCACCTTCGCTCCCGGTTCCCTCGGCGGCAGCAGTGGCGAGGACATCTCACTGGCGGTCAGCGGCACGGGGAATATCACCTTCAATGCCGGAGCCACCTTTGAGATCTTCAGCCGTGTGGCAGGCACCAATCCCGCCAGTGCCAATGACCTCGCACTGATCAGTGCAGGTGATTGGGGCAAAATCGTCTTCGGCGGCAGTTCGGTGCTCAACGTGATCGACACGACCAGCAGCTCGACCACCTGGGCGGACGGTGACAAATGGCAGTTGTTTGACTGGAGCGGCATCGCCTCAGGCACGGCTCCCCTCATCGGATTCGCCTCGCTGAATCTGCCGACGCTCTCGGGCGGCCTGAATTGGGATACCTCGGGATTGTACACCTCCGGCTTCATCACCGTCGTCGTGCCCGAGCCTTCTCGTGTGCTCTTGTTCATGCTCGGCCTGCTGAGTCTGATGACCCGCCGTCGGCGTAGCAAGTGATGTGGCTGAATCTGCCTTTCCATGAACTCAGTGACCTCCCGAACCTACCTTGAGCTCTCAGACTACGATCTGGAGTTCTGTCGGCGGCTGGCGCTATCGCCGAAGTCGCAGATGCAGGTGAAGCGCACGGCGCGGGTGTTGCTGGAGATGCATCGCTATGCCGATGCGGGCTGCCTTTCGATGCGCACCGGCATCCCCGTGCAGGTGCTCGGCCAGATTCGCCAATGCTATGAGACCGAAGGGCTTCAGCAGGTTTTGGCGGCTGGAGTCCCCGTG
>JBKCXA010000034.1:0-4691 GCA_046316935.1 Prosthecobacter sp. | reverse complement strand
CGGTGAACGGCCTGCTGCTCGATGACACGCGGGTCGAGGTCTTCGTCGAGGATGTCTTCCAGGTCATCTCGCGTGCTCCCGCCGGGCACTACGACGCCATCCTGCTCGATGTGGACAACGGCCCCGTCGCGATGGTGCAGGATGGCAACGCACGTCTTTATCAGACGCAGGGCTTTGCCGTGATCACGCAGGCGCTGAAACCCGGCGGGCGTGTCGTCTTCTGGTCCGCGAGCACGGATCACGCCTTCGCGAAGCGTCTCGCCAAAGCAGGCTTCAAAGTCGAAACCGTCGCCGCCAAGGCCTATCCGCAGGCCAAGCGCAGCACGCACACTCTTTTCGTCGCCGATCGCAAATGACGAGCGTGGCATTCGTCATTCTGCATTCCCTCGTTCGCCCTTAATGTCCGGCAGAGCATCGAGATACAGCGCCTCCACCTTGTCCCGCGCCCATTGAGTGCGGCGTAGGAAGGTGAGGCTGGATTTGATGCTGGGATGCCAGTTGAAGCAATTGATTGGGATCATGCGCCCGAGCATCTCCCAGCCGAAGTGCTCCACGAGCTGGGTGAGCATCATTTCGAGGGTGATGCCATGAAGAGGGTTTTTGGGACCGGCGGCGTGCATGGTGAAGAGGTGGCCCATGTCGGCGCGGCGGCCGCATGGCGGCGCATCGTATCTCCAGACTCCGATCATGGCTATTGACACTTCTTCGCGAATTTGGTGAAATCCTTCCACCACCCCCCCCAATCCTATGAAAACCTCGTTTTTTCGTGTTTGGAACGCTCCTGCGGCGGCCGTCACTCTGATGGCCGCTTTTTTTGTGTCCCTCGGCTCCCTCATCGCCGCCGATGACCTCAATGCGCTGTATCAAAAAGGCCGCGAGGCCTTCCACAAAGGAGACTTCGCCACGGCGCAGGCTTTTCTCACGCAAGTGGCCGCCGCCAACCCCGCCCACCCGGACACGCAGAACATGCTGCGCTACATCAAAGCTCATGCGAAGCCGGAAGCCTCCACCCTGAAGCGTGACTACGCCGGCGTGACGATCCCGAAGATCGAGATGGAGGAGGTCACGCTCACCGAAGCGCTCGCCGGTCTGCGGGTGCTCTCGAAAAATGCCTCGAACGGCAAGGTGAGTCCGAACGTCATCGTGAAAGGCGCGGACCTCGGCACGAAAAAACTCTCGCTCTCGTTGGCCAACGTGCCGCTCTCCGAGGCGCTGGAATACCTGGCGCAGCTCACCGGCTCCAAGGTGAGCTATGAGAAACACGCCGTGATCCTCAGCGAGGCCGCCACCACGGTGGAGACGGTTTCGAAGGAGAAGTGAGGCCCGAGTCCTCATGTTAGAGTCTAGGTTTTAGCCGATCATGAACTTTGCGACTCTTCCCAAACCGTCGGCTAAAGCCTGGACTCCAACCTCGCGGGTCGAGAGATCAGCAAGCCCACGAGCATCGTGACTGCGCAGCCGAGCAGGCTGAACCATACGAACGAGATCATCTGCGGTGGCTTCACCGGGGTGAAGAAGCCGCTTTGATACAGGAAGAGGCCGAGCAGCACCGCAAAGCCGGTGAAGCAGCCAGTGAGCGCTCCACGTGTCGTGGCTCGCTGGGTGAACATGCCGAGGAAGAACAGGCCAAGCAGCGGGCCGCCGACGAGGCCGATGACGGTGTTCACGGACTCGACGAGATTACCCGGCATGGCGGACACGGCGAAGGCGAGCGCCATCACGAGCACGCCGTAGCCGACGGTGATCCAGCGGGCGTTGCTGATCTTCGTCGAGCTGGCACCATCGGCCACGCCGGAGAGGCGCTGTTGGAAGTCGATCACCGTGGCGGAGGCGAGCGAGTTCAGTCCGGCGCTGATGGTGGACATGCTGGCGGCGTAGATGGCGGCGATGAGCAGGCCGGGAAGTCCGGCGGGCAATTGCGTGACGACGAAGTAGGGCAGGATCTGGTCCTCTTTTTGAATCAGGCCAGCGGCGAGAGGATCGCCGTGCGTCTTGTAAAAGGCGTAGAGCACCAGGCCGGTGCCGTAAAACAGCACCAGCACCGGCAGCACGAACCACAGCTTGATCCACAGCGAGCGTTGCGATTCCTTCAAGCTGCCTGCGCTGAGATAGCGCTGCACGCTGACCTGGTCGGTGGCCATTTGCACGAGGTGCAGGAAGGCACCTGCAATCAGAATCGCGCCCAGATTCACGCGTTCCGCCGGATTGAAGGACAAGCTCAGGTGCATGCGGTCATCGGCGACGACGGTTTCCCACATGCCGCCGAGACCGCCGGGGATTTTTCCCAGCGCCACGACCACAATGAGAAGCTGCCCGCCGAAGAGCACGATGAGCTGCATCACATCCGTCCAGATGACCGCCCGCATGCCGCCGAGCGCGGTGTAGAGCGTGGTGAGCGTGCCGGAGGCCAGGATCGTGAGCCACAGTGGCAGGCCGGTGACCTTCTCCAGCGCCAAAGCGGGCGCGTAAGTAGCCGCCGCGAGCCACAAGGCCACGCGAAAGATGAAGAGACCGGACGCGAGCAGACGCGTGGGCAGCGAAAAGCGCTCCTCGAGAAACTGATAGGCCGTGAAGTAGCGCGATTGATAAAACTTCGGCAGCATCCACTTCGCGGTGATGGGCGTGGCGATAAAAAACGCGAGCACGATGTAGGCAAAGCCGAAGCCGTTCTTATAAACATCCGCCGGACCGGCCAGGTAGCTGATGCCGGAGAACAGCGCCGCGAGGATCGACATCGCCACGAGGATGCTGTTCATGCCGCGACCGGCCAGGAAGTAGTCGCCCAGCGATTTCGAACCTCGTGCGGACAGCAGGCCCACGCCGACGGACGCGGCCAGGTAGCCGCCGAAGATGGTGTAATCGAGCCAGGAGAAGTGCGTCATGATGAAAAAGGCTACCGGAGACACCAACGAGGCCGCAATGACGCATTTCGTGGTTTCCTCGCGGAGCCACTCGTTTCACACGAAAGTTCCGTCCTGCTGCCGACGACTCCACGCCATGCCTACCGAATCCGTTTTGCCCTATCCCGACACCAAGCCGGCGGGGCATGCTGATTTCTACTTTGCCACCAACGCGACTTTTCGCTTCATCAAGCAGCGCCATGGCATGGAGGGCCTGCGACGCTACTGGCAGGACATCGGTCGCGAGTATTACAAGCCGGTGTCTGAGCGATGGAGGGAGAAGGGGATGGTTGGAGTGGTGGAGTATTGGAAGGCTTTTTTCGCCGCGGAGCCGGGTGCGGAGGTAGAAGTGCATGAATCAACCGATGAGGTGCGGCTGGAGGTGAAAGTATGTCCACTCATCACGCATCTGCGGGCGCATGGTCGAGAGATCGTGCCGGAGATCTGCCAGCACTGTTATTTTGTCAGCGAGGCCATCGCGGAGCCTGTCGGCCTCGCGGTGCGCGTGTGCGGCGGCAATGGAAGCTGCACGCAGCGCTTTGTGAAACGTCACGCGGCCCTGGAACCGCAAAACCTGGAGGACATCGCCACGGCATCATGATCGGCTGCTACGACTTCTGCGGGCATTACGAATGGACTTTCGAGTGGTTGAACCGTCTCGGTGGTCACGAGCTCGTGAAAGCCTACTGGGACGAGGCGATCCATCGCGATTCGCAGCTTCACGCGTCCGAATTGATCGGCCAAAAAGGCTTTGAGGGCATGAAGGAGTATTGGGGGCCGACGCTCGCCGATGAAGGCGCGGTGTATGAGCGCACCGTGACGGAGGATGTCTTCCGCATCGACATGCACGAATGCCCCTCGAAGGGCTTTCTCATTCGCAACGGCCTCGATCAATACCACGACTACTGCGATCACTGCATGGGCTGGATCGGCCCGCTCATGAAAGAGGCCGGTTTCGTCATCGATCACGAGCACAACCACCGCGGCCAGTGCTGGTGGGAGATGCGGCGGAAGGAAAACATTACTCCCGCCAGCGCCCCCGGCGAACTCAGCGGCGAGAGCGATGTCCGTTTGCGCCCCGGCTGGCAATCCGAACACACCGACCACTATGAACGAGCGACTGATCCCGATGACAAAACGGCTGTTTCTTAGCCTTGCCCTTGTTTCAACCGTCCATGCTCAGTGGGAGCAGCTTCCGCCACTGCCGGAGTCGAACGGCGGATTCCTCGGCGGACATCACAACGGCGAGATCATGATTGTCGGGGGCACGAATTGGGAAGGTGGGAAAAAGAACTGGCTCAGCGGAGTGTACACCTATGCGCCGGACAAGCGGGCATGGAGCAAGCTGCATGACATGCCCTCACCAATGGGCTACGGGCTCGGCTTTTCGCATGCGAGCGATCTGCTCCTGCTGGGCGGCAGCGATGGAAAGCAGACCTTGCGGACCTTTGGCCATGCGAGGGCCGGGAAGCTGGCTCCGCAGGAAGAACTGCCTTCGACGATGGTTTTGCTCAGCGGTGGTGTCATTGGCGAAAAGATGATTTTTGCAGGTGGCACCGATGACGCGGCCAACCTCGCCGGAGTGACACGAGCGACTTACAGCCTCGAAAAGTGTGGCCTGACCCGTCTCGCCGACTACCCAGGCAAGCCGTTTGCCACGGCGGCATCAGCGGTGGCTGGGAACGAGCTATTCGTGTTCGGCGGCATGAACTACGACGCGGAAGCGAAGTTGCCAGCGAACACGGCGGAGGCTTATGCCTTCTCGCCGGAGAAGAATGTCTGGCGCAAACT
>JBKCXA010000033.1:0-5662 GCA_046316935.1 Prosthecobacter sp. | reverse complement strand
TGCCCTGAAAACGGCGCATGGCACGCAGCATTCGCATTCAATCCGCCGGGGCTTATTACCATGTCATGGCGCGGGGAAACCGACGTGAGGACATCTTCCACGATGATGATGATCGGCGATTCTTCCTGCACACACTGAGTCAGGCGTGTGAGATGACGGGCTGGCGGGTGCATGCCTGGGTGCTGATGAGCAATCACTACCATCTCTTTATCCAGACACCGGAGCCGAACCTCGTGGCGGGGATGTCCTGGCTGCAAAACACGCTGACACGTCGCTACAACGTGCGCCACCGGAAGTGGGGGCGGTTGTTTGGCGATCGTTACAAGGCGGTGGTGGTGGAGGGCGAGGACCGTTACCACTACCAGACGCTGATGGATTACATTCACTTGAACCCTGTGCGGGCGCGGATGATCCGCCCGAAGGCCGGGCAGAGCGTGATGGATTACGCGTGGAGTAGCATCGCGGGTGGTTACGCTTTGCCGCCAAAGAAGAGGGCGAGGTGGCTGGCTGCGGATGCGGGTCTCAAAGCGTTCGACCTGGCCGATACGGTGGCGGGTCGGCGGGCGATGGTGGAGCGGCTGGACAAGCGGGCGGTGAGTGAGGAGATCAAGAGCTGCGGGGTGCCTCCCCAGACGGAGGAGGTGGATCAACGGGCGAGCCATCTGAGGCGTGGATGGTATTGGGGCACGCAGGCCTTTGGCGAGGCGATGCGAAAGCTGGGGCAGAAGCTCCTCCAAAAGGCCGCGCCGGTATCGCGAGCCTACCAGAAGCACGAGCTGGTGCGTGAGCACGGGGAGCGACAGGCGGAGGCGTGGCTGGCTCGCGGGCTGAAGGCGGGAGGGCTGAAACCGGGCAGTCTCGCCCAAGTCAAAGGATCCGATCCGAGAAAGGTGCTGCTGGCGGACCTGCTGTGGCGGCGGACGGTGGTATCCCAGGAGTGGCTGGCGGAGAAGCTGGTGATGAGATCGGCGGCGAATGTGAGCCAGCAGTTGCGGCGTCTTGACGGGAAGGCCGCGATCAAGAAAGTGCCGGAGGAACTGAAACACTTTCTGGAGGAAGCCGATGTCCCGAGCTCATGAATGCGAACCTTTTGTCAAGCAGTTGCAGCCTGACCCCGTTTCCCCGTTTCCTCCATGGGGTTCAGCAGCAAGTACACGGATAGCGAGACGGGGCTGGTTGACTTCGGCCTGCGTGTTTACTCACCCGCGTTGGGCCGTTGGCCATCCAGAGACCCCATCGAAGAGGACGGAGGAATCAACCTCTACGGCATGGTGGGGAATGATTTGGTGAATCGTATTGATCTCTTAGGACTACAGCCATCAGTTACAGTCAGGACTGAAGTTAAAAATCAGGGGACGGACAAGCAACATTATGTCGTGTACGTCCAAGTAAATGAAAAAATACACTGGGAAAATTGCTCGAAAAAATATCCTGATAAGGTGCCTAGCCTTGTTCAGCAAAAAGCGATGATTGCAAGGGCGCAGACAACCTGGACTTTTAATAGCACGAAGACTGCTGAAAGCGGGGTGAGACGAAAATTTCTCTTTTGGGGAGGTGGGCCAATTATGAAACCTCAGGTGGAATATCGTCTAACCACGAACATAACTGCGACCTACGCTGCTGAAGGTGCTGTGCATCAACGAGGCTATGATGTCATTAACGTCGAAGAAATTGGTGACGTACTTTCTGCGTCAACAACACTGAATTTCGGAATGAAATTGATTCCAACGACAATGTATCTTCGGTCAAGTTACCTCACATCAAATGTGTTCGAGCACGAGTTTGGGCATGTCCTTGGTGCACACGATTTCTATGTGCAAAACAAGGGTAAGGACCCAGGCCGATTTAGCGTGCCCTACGATGATAGTTGGATTAACAACATCATGAGCACTGTGGGGCCGGACGCTACTAAACGCGATTGGAGAAATATTGAAGATATTATGGACGCGAATGGCAAGACAGGTCCCGTGCCATTTACTTATAACAAGGACGGTGTGGGCATCAGAACTGAGCCAGATTGGCCAGGTTGGGAGCAAACGCCAAAACCCCGATCCTTCACTGCATTCCCATAAACCGAGTCAACCGCCCTTAATATATGAAAACTCAATTAGCCTGGCGATGGATGCTTTTCGCTCTATCGCTCATGACTGGTTGTCATACGGCAAAGCAAGAGGAAACCAGTGCGAGCATTCGCGGTGGCGATGCGACTTGCACGACTGTTTACGAACTCAAAGGGAATAAGATGACAAAGTACGTTCTTCTCTACAATGCCACCCAAAAAAAAGTCCTCAGCAAAAAGAATCTCTCTCCATTCGAATTGGCTTCGTTTTGGGACTCTCTTGAGAGGGAAGGAGTATACGATTGGTTGCCAAGCTATACATCTTCAGGGGTAAATCCTGGGACAGGCTCTAGCTGTTGGTCGATTACTTTGCTCCGGAATGGTAAAGTGTTCAGATCCAGCGGTGATGATGCCTTCCCGAGTGATCAAGACCCAAGGAAAGTCATTTCGTTCCAGCAAACCGATCGTGTTCGGCGAATCAGCAACATTTTTGAAATTGATCCAAAGAACCGAGCCGTTTTGCCACCTCGCTAAACCAAAGGTATGGACCGGGAACATAGGTAACAGATTGACCGGGGACATGGGTAACACTTTGGTATGAACTGCTCCGTCCCCCTCTCGGATTGGACAGGTGATAAGCGCACCGAACTGAAAATGGTGTCAGCGTGGAAACGTGGAAACGGGGTCATGGAAACGGGGAAACGGGGTCAGGCGACATGAAGCACGGAAAATCAAGGGGTCCAGCGGCACTCCCTGGGGGAAAGTGAGTTTGTTATGGTGAGGGTGCCATGAGCACACGATCCACCACACCACCGCCCATCCTCACCGAAGCCGCCACCTTCATCGGCATCGACTACCACAAAAAGTACAGCGTCTGGCACGCGGTTAATGCCGCAGGCTGCGATCTGGGCAACGTTCCGCATCGAGCATCACTCTCCGCATGACTTCGCCGCGCTGGTGAAGCGATGGCCCAACGCCCGTGCGGTCTTTGAAGCCTCACAGGTCAAAACGCACAAGATCGACGCACGCATCCTTGCTCTGCTGCTGCGGGCGGGTCTCGTCAGGGGCAGATCGATCAAGCGGGCTGTTCCAGCAGGCGCAGCTTTTTCTCCACCAGGGGCAGCCAGAGGGTGATGCGGGTGCCGTGGCCTTCGCGGGACTCGATGTCGATTTCGCCACCGTGCTCGCGGATGATGCGGCGGACGATGAGCAGGCCGAGGCCGGTGCCGGTGCTCCGCGTGGTGGCGAAGGGCTGGAAGAGCTTGCCCATCTGCTCCGCGCTGATGCCTTTGCCAGTGTCCTCAAAGCTCATGCGCACCTCGTAGTCGGTGAAGGTGCCGCTGATGGTGAGCTGGCCGCCCTGGGGCATGGCCTGGCAGGCATTGCGGATGAGGTTGTGGAAGGCCTGTTTGATCTGCGCGGCATCGAGCGGCATGGCGGGCAGATCGGCGCGGAGGTCCAGCTTCACGGTGACTTTGGCTTTTTCCATTTCCGGCTGGAGGACGCGGAGGCATTCATCGAGCAGATCGCGGATCTGCACGCTTTGAAATTGTGGCTTGGTGGGCCGGATGGCGGCGAGGAACTGGCTGATGATGCCGTCGAGTCGTTTGATCTCGCCGGAGGCCACGTCGAGGTGTTCACGGAGAGGATCGCCCTTGGTGCCCATTTTCTTCAAACGACGCTCGAGGAGCTGGAGGTGGATGGTGAGTGAGTTCAGCGGGTTGCCCAGCTCATGGGCCACGCCGGCGGCGAGCATGGTGAAGGCATTCAATCTCTCGCTCTCGATCTGCTCCTCGGTGCGTTTGCGTGTCTCGGTGACATCGCGGATGAGCATGACAAAGCCCATCGAGGTGTCCTTGTCGTCGATGGAGGTGATGTAGAAGTTCAGGAAGCGGTTCTCAGGATACAGCACCTCCATGTCGCGGCTGATGACGGTGCCGGGGTCCATCACGCCGTCCCAATCGAGGCCGCGCACGCCCTGCGCCAGCCGCTGGCCGATGACGGCCTCCTTTTCCATGCCGAAGAACTGGCACGCGGCGCGGTTCACATAGGTCACCTGGCCCTCGGCATCGAGGAGGATGACGCCCTCCTGCAGGGCCTCGAAGACCTTTTCGAGCAGGCCTTTCTCCCGCAGGAGCTCCAGCACGATGCCCTGCACCTCGCCGGGTTCGAGGCGGTCCATGCGTTTGATGAGCTTGTCGATGAAGGCGGAGCGCATGGCGTGGGTTTAGCGTTCAAATGGGTCGCAGCCGCGTGCGCTCGTTCGGTGTTTGGCAGACGGGGCAGATGGTGACGGAGTTTTTGTCCTTCGGGTCACGCAGGTAGGCGGTGGAGCAGATGCGGCACTGCACGGCCACGTGACGGCGATGGGTCTCGCGGCGGCGCTCGCGGATGAAGGTCCAGAACCACAGGGCGCAGACCACGGTGATGCCCAGGGCCAGGAAAAGGAAGATCAGCGTGCTGAGCGGGACGGGGATCATGGGGCGGGCTGCCAGTGAAAGCCCAGCGTGCCCCACTGGCGGGGTGTTTTGGCATCTGGCTGGAAGCGCAGCGCGGCGACGCGGTCCCGCAGGATCTTGGTGATGGCCGAGTCCTCGGCGGTGAAGAGCGGTAGCACCTCGGTGACGCGACCGGCGGCGTCGATGAACAGGCTGAAGCGGGCGTTTTCAGGATCGCTGAGCGCGACATCGCGAATCTCGATGTTTGCCGGGGCGCGGCTGGCGAGCTCAGGGCCGGGCACGGCATGCAGCACGGCCGGTTTGGACTCGGCGGCGGGCGGTTTCGCACGCGGCGTGACCTCCGGCAGGACTGGCGTGGCGGCGGTGAAGACCCGCGGATGCTTTGGCGTGGCGGGTGGCGGCTGCATGGCGCGGAGCTTCAACTCGAAACCCGCATAGCCCGGCGTGAAGGCGGGCAGGCTGCCCCTGGCAGTGAGGTCCTCCGGCTCGGCGGGGATGAGGCCGAAGCTCTTGTCCTGCGCCCGGTGGATCAGCGCCAGCGCCTCGGGATCAGCCGGATCGAGCACGAGCACGCGCTGTGGCACGGCGTCCGCCGTCTGCACGCTGGGGTAGGTGATGCGGAAGAGGACAAAGAAGCCGCCCAGCAGCACCGCCAGCCCCAGCGTGAGCAGGATGACGCGCAGCGCGGAGCGGTCCCGAATCTTCCAGGCAAAGGTGAGCATGCGCGGCGGGCGGGGTTACTGCTGCGGTGACACCGTGGCGAGCGCCACGGCGTAGCCGTTTTGATGGGCGATGGTGGTGACCTCGACGAGACGGCCTCCGGGGGCCATGCGGTCGTGATGAATGATGGCGCGGCGCTCGCCATCGCGATTCTTTTTGAGAACCTCCGGCAGGGTGTCGAGAGTGACGGGCTGGCCGTCGAAGTAGATGGCCGCGTCGGAGCCGGCGGGAATGGTGATGATGTGCGCCCGGTCAAAGCCGGTGAGGCGGGAGGTGGACTCCGGCAGGTCGATGTGGATGCCGGATTTTGCCACGAAGCCGCTGCTGAAGAGAAAGCAGATCATGAGCAGGATGACCGCGTTCATGAACGGCGCGGCGAACATCCAGGGGCTCTGGCGTGGCAGGTTGGAGTGAAGCTTCATGC
>JBKCXA010000032.1:0-4574 GCA_046316935.1 Prosthecobacter sp. | reverse complement strand
TCCTTGAAGGTGGTCTCGATGACACCGCCGCGGGTGCCGCCGATGCCGTGCGCCCAGGCGAGGGCGATCTTCTTGGCCTGCTTGTCCGCGTTCTGATGGATCGCGATCAAGGAGGGCACGCCCTTGCCTTCGGTGTACTGGCGGCGGACGATGTGGCCGGGGCCCTTCGGGGCCACCATGATGACGTTCACGTCCTTCGGCGGGACGACGGTCTTGTAGAGAATGGCGAAGCCGTGGGAGAAGAGCAGTGTCTTGCCCTTGGTGAGGTGCGGGGCGATGTCCTTCTTGTACACGCCGCCGATCTTCGTGTCCGGAACGGCGACGAAGATCACGTCGGCCGCTTTGACCGCATCCGCGGTGTCCATGACCTTGAGGCCCTTTTCTTCAGCCACCGCGCGGCTCTTGGAGCCGGGGTAGAGGCCGATGACGACTTTGACGCCGCTCTCCTTGAGGTTCAGGGCGTGGGCGTGGCCTTGGGAGCCGAAGCCGATGACAGCGCAAGTCTTGCCTTTAAGGGGGGCGAGGCTCGCGTCTTTTTCAGTGTAGATTTTGGCGGGCATTAGTGTGGTCTGGTTTAAGGGGCGGCGATAGTGGTTCATGGCCCCCGAGGGGTCAAACGGCTTTTTCCCGGCCCTCGGCAGCGTCCACGCCCTGGCAAGTCCCGCCTGCTTTTCTCTACCAAAGCACCCCTCTGCCGCCGCTGGCCGCCAAAAGCACCCCGAAAGAAGGCCGGCAAGCCAACGACACGATCCCCATCAGGACATGCCCGTGATACGCCGGAAGGATGCCGGATGAAGAATGCAATTCCAATGGCCTAAAGGTAACATTCGACCTTCGTGCTTCGTCATGGATTCGTCATTCCTCATTGATTCACTTCGTTCTCCCTCCGGGCTCGTTTCACTCGTCTGTCTCGCTTCGCTCGGCTCTGGTTTCGTCATTCCCTCCCTTTCCATGAAAAACACCCTCCTCTTCCTCGCACTCGCCCTTCCATCCTTCGCTTTCGACATCACCGTCGCAGACAAAGACCACGTCGCGGTCGCCAACGGCGGCAAAGTGGTCGCGAAGCTCATGATGGCGAATGACCTCAGCACGCCGGAGAAGCATCACGAGACCTACAAGCCCTACATGCACGTCTTCAGCGCCGATGGCTCCACCCGGCTCACGAAAGGGGCGGGCTTCAACTTCACGCATCATCGCGGCATCTTTCTCGGCTTCAGCAAGATTGGGTACGACGGCAAATCGTATGACCGCTGGCACATGAAGAAGGGCGATCAGGTCGTGACGAAGGTCACGCCCGGCGAAAACACTTTCACTGCCCACATCGACTGGCAGGGCGATACCACCGCGCCCTTCCTCACCGAAGAACGCCGCTTCGGCTTCACCTCGCCCGCGAAGCCCTTCTACCTCGGCATCGAAATGAATAGCGCCATCAAAGCCGTGTCCGGCGAGGCCGACATGAATGGCGACCCCGAGCACGCCGGTGCTCAGTTCCGCCCGAGCGAGCTCGTGGACACGAAAACAACGACGTATGTTTTCCCCGGCGAAAACATCGACGCCCACAAAGCCCGCGACCTGCCGTGGGCTGCGGAAATTTTCACCGTAGAAGGCAAAACCTTCACCGTCGTGATCCTCAATCATCCCGACAACCCGAAGGACACCGCCACCTCCGCCTACCGCGACTACGGCCGCTTTGGCATGTTCCCCAAAGGCAAGGCCAGCGCCGATGAGCCCTTCAAACTCCGCTATCAATGGCTCATCGCCGAAGGCGACGTGCGTGACGCCGCCGCCTTCCAGAACGCCTGGAATGCCTTCGCCGGCAAAAACAGTCCTGTGCCGTCGCTGACGATCAAGGCGTCGGAGCAGCCGAAGCCGAAAGCGGCAAAATGACGAAACCAGAATGGCGAATGAGGAATGAAGCTCCAATGCAGAAAAGACAAAACAGCGTGCTTTAACTTCGTCGTTCATTCCCTAGCGCCGAGTATTTCATCGAAATAGATCTTCAAACACGTGAATTCAGAATCAGAACTCACTCAAAAGACTTATTTGGCGGCCAAAACGGCCTTTCTAGATCTATTCAAGATTCACCCTGGAACTTATTATTATTGTTCTCTGGTCACTGATGGCCTCGCGCATGGCCCAGCGCTATCGGCATGGTCATACGAAGCTTTGGCTGAATGTGTGATTCGAAGTGAGAATCCAGGTCAAGCCACAGATTGGTTCAAATGGTCCTATGCTGATTCACCATATTTCTGTTTCAGGGACGATCTATTCGAGCCTATACGCCAAGCTTTTGAAGCGCGCGGCGGGCTTGGAAGTAACAATTGGGAGGAAGAATACGACACTCGTATGCGAATCATGGAAAGTGCGATGCGGCTCGCTGATCAGGATGGAGTCTTCGGAACTTCTGAGGCACGCAGTAAGCTAGTCGTGGCAGTCGAGGTAATGCCGCCAGATTGGACAAACACTGAAAGAGTAAAGCGCCTAAATCCCCCAGAGGCTGTAGCCATCTGGTTGTCCGAATACGATAACTCCTGATCAATAGCCCAAAAGCTTTGTCATCCCTTCTGACTATGCCCCACTTCCTCGCCACAGAACCTGCCCGCCGCGCGGGAATGACGAATCAAATCCCAATGCCTCCAAGACGAGGCCAGTCATTCGGGCTTCGCCATTCTGCCTTCGTCATTACTTCCTCATTCCTCATTCTGGTTTCCTCATTCCCGCCGCAGGCGGGCGCTGTTCACAGCAAGAACGCCGGCCCGGAGAAGGTCGAGCTGAAGTTCAAGCTCCCACCTCCCGCGCCGCTTTCACCGGAGGAGGCGATGAAGGCTTTTGCGGTCGAAAAAGGCTTCTGCATCGAGCTGGTGGCATCGGAGCCAATGATCGAATCGCCGGTGGCGATGAGTTTTGATGATCAGGGGCGGCTCTACGTCTGCGAAATGCGCGGCTACATGCATGACTTGAACGGCGCGGGCGAAAAAGAGCCGACGGGACGTGTGTCGTTGCTCGAAGACACGGATGGTGATGGCCGCATGGACAAGGCGACGGCGTTTCTCGACAAGGTTGTCATGCCGCGTGCGGTGATGGCGGTAAATGGTGGCGCGTTGATCGCGGTGCCGCCGCAGTTGCTCTACTGCAAAGACACGAATGGCGATGGCGTGGCGGACGTGAAGGAAGTCGTGGCGACGGACTTTGGCACGCTCGGCGGACAGCCGGAGCACATGGCGAACTCGCCGGTGTGGGCGATGGACAACTCGATCTGGAGTGCCGGATACAGCTCGCGGCTCAAACTGCGCGGCGGCGTGTGGCAGCGTGATACCGGGCTCGGTCGCGGCCAATGGGGACTCTGCCAGGACGACCACGGGCGGCTCTACTTCAATTACAACAGCGACATGCTCCGCGCCGATCTGCTGCCGACGGAGGCCTTTGCTCGCAATCCGCTGCTGCGAAACGCCACCAGCATCAATGCGAAGCTCGCCACTGACCAGACGCTGTATCCATCGCATCCCACACCCGGCGTGAATCGCGGTTACGATGCGAAAACACTGAGCGCCGACGGCAAACTAACGAAGCCCACGGCCACCTGCGGTGCGCTCATTTATCGCGGCGATGCGTTTCCATCGGCGTATCGCGGCAATGCCTTCGTGCCGGAGCCGGGTGCCAATTTGGTGAAGCGCTTCACGATGAGCGAGACCGATGGCCTCGTGAAGGCCACGAACACCGCGAAGGGCAGCGAGTTCCTCACCTCCACCGACGAGCGCTTCCGCCCCGTGAATGCCTGCAATGGTCCTGATGGTGCGCTTTACCTCGTGGACATGTATCGCGGCATCATCCAGCACCAGAGCTTCCTCACGCATTACCTCATCGCGAACATCCAGGCGCGGAAACTCGAGCAGCCCTTCAACATGGGCCGCATCTGGCGCATCGTGCCGGAAGGCAGCAGCGCTAAGCCCGTGAAGGTCAGCAAGGACGCGAAACTCCTCACGCATGCCAACGGCTGGGTGCGTGATACCGCGCAGCGACTCATCGTCGAGTCCGCCGATGCCTCCGCGGTGCCCGCGTTGAAGGAGTTGCTGCAAAACGAAAGCCCCATCGCCCGCGAGCATGCACTGTGGACGCTCGATGGCCTCGCCGCCATCACGCCCGACCTCGTGAAGACCGCTCTCGCTGACAAAAGCGAGCACGTCCGCGCCGCTGCGGCGCGTGTGGCCCCTCGCGACTACGTTTTCGACCTCGCCGCTGAAAAGCATCCGCTCGTGCTCGCCAACCTCGCGATTAAAACGATCAACGAGGCCGCTTTGGCCCCGCTGCTCGCCACGCACGGCAAAAACGCCCTCATCCGCGAAGCCGCCCTCACCGGCCTGCGCGGCAAAGAAGCCGCGTTTGCCAAAACACTCGCTCAAACGCCTTCGGATGGCTCCAAGGCCGTCATCGGCGCTTTGGCCGAATTGATCGCCCTCGCCGGAAAAGCCGGTCCCATCGCCGACATGCTCGATTTGGCCTCCAACTCGCCCGAAAACCGCGACACCATCCTCAAAGGCCTCACCAAGACCGACAGCAAATCCAAGACCGTGAAG
>JBKCXA010000031.1:0-3671 GCA_046316935.1 Prosthecobacter sp. | reverse complement strand
AAGACAAACCGGCCGGCCAGGGCGGCCTGTTCGATGAGTTCGACCTCGGGAAGCCCAAGAAGAAGACAACCGAGTCCGACACGCCTGCCATCGTGTGGACCTCGGATGAGGTTTTGGCCTTCGAGAAGGAGCTTTTGGGATTCTACGTCAGCGGCCATCCGCTCGATAGCTACCGCGGCCACTTTGACAGCGTGAAGCTCACCAAGATCGCCGCCATCGAGGAGATCGACACGAAGGAAAAAGCCTGCACCATCACCATCGCCGGCATCTTGAGCCAGCTCGAGGTCCGCTACTCGAAGAAGGACAACCGGCCCTTCGCCACCTTCAAGGTGGAAGACTTCACCGGCGTGCAGGAGATGATGTGCTGGAGCGACGACTACGAGAAAATCAAAGAGGTGCTCGCCAACGGCGCCGTCATGGCCTTCCGCGTCCGCGTCAGCAAGGATCAAAAGACCGATGGCAACCGCTGCACCTGCAACGACGCCAAGCCGCTCAAGCCCAAGGCCGCCAAACCACGCAACGCCGGCGATCCCGACCCTTCCCTGCCCCCGCCGCCCAAGCCGCCAGCCCCGCCCAAGCCCAACGGCCGGCGCCGCAACACCCGCCCGCACGACGAAACCGACCTCGAACGCATCCACGAAGTCCTCACCCAGCACCCCGGCGACCTCCCCGTCTTCCTCGAAATCTCCCAAAACGGCCACAAAGCCCGCCTGGAGGTGGACACAAGCCTGCGCGTGACTCCAAGCGCCGACTTGCGACGTGCGCTGACGATCTGGATGAGTTGAAGCGCGAAGCGTCCTGTCTTACTCCAACGGCACCGCGACCTTCTCACCGAGAAACCTCGGCTGCGTGTGAAACACATTCACATCCAGCACCGCCTTCACACAGGCCAACTTTTCTCGAAGGAAGGTTTTCAGCGACAACGCCACGGGCACATCTTTCGCGTTCAAGCCCCACGCCTCGATGCCTGAGGCTCGGGCCAGATACACCGCCCGCTCGTTATGAAACCGCTGCGACACCACAATGAGGCGCGATTGCCCAAAGACCTCCTTCGCCCGCACCATCGAGTCCAGCGTGCGGAAGCCAGCGAAGTCGCAGACGATTCTCCCCTCCGGCACTCCGAGTTCGATCAGCACTCGCTTCATCTCCGTGGGCTCGTCGTAGTTCTTGGAACCATTGTCACCACTCACGATCAATGCTTTCACCTTCCCTGCCTTGAACAAGCGTGCCGCTGCCTCCAGTCGCGGCCGGAAAAACAGATTCACCCGACCGTCCGCCAGCCTCGGTGCTGTGCCGAGCACCACGGCCACCGGCGCCTCCGGCAGAGCTTCCACCGCATCGAGGCAATTCCCAGCCGCCACATGCTTGATCCACCCCTCACTCATCGGGATAGCAAGGGCGAGCAGGACGACGGCCGACACCAAAACTCCCTGCCAGCGTATTCGGGTGATGAATCTCATGCGTTCACGAAGAACCATTCCTCACCCGTAGCAAACCAACAGCGTGTGAAATCCGGGTGAACCATGGCCAAAGAAAAACGCCCGTTCCACAGAACGGGCGTCGATCAAAAAATCAGCGTCAGGTCGCTCGATCAGGCGTCGAGGCCGAAGGCGGTGTGGACGACGCGGGCGGCGTTCTCCACTTCGCTTTCCTCGACGATGACGGCGGTCTTGATCTCGCTGGTGGAGATCATCTGGATGTTGATCTTCGCGTCGGCGAGAGCCTTGAACATCTTTGCGGCCACGCCGCTGTGGCTGCGCATGCCGATGCCCACGACGCTGACCTTGGCGATGCCGCTCTGCGTGCGCAGGGTGGTCTTCTCACCGAGGCTCGGGAGCACAGCCTTGAGCGCGGCCTCGGCCTTTGGCAGGTCGGCGGCACCGAGAGTGAAGGAGATGTCCGTGATGCCCTCGTGGCTGACGTTCTGCACGATCATGTCGATTGTGATGTTCGCCTGCGAGATGGCACCAAAGATCGCGGCGCTGATGCCGGGGCGGTCGGCGACGTCGTCGATGGTGACCTTGGCCTGATTGCGCTCGAGGGACACGCCGCGGACGACGACGGACTCCATGCCGGGGGTTTCTTCTTTCACGATGGTTCCTGGGTTGTTGTTCATGCTGTTGCGCACTTCAAAGCGCACACCAAATTTGTTCGCGAACTCGACACTGCGGCTCTGCATCACCTTCGAGCCGGAGGAGGCCATCTCGAGCATCTCCTCGTAGCTGATCTCCTCGATCTTCTTCGCGGTCTTCACGACTCGCGGGTCGCAGGTGTACACGCCGTCCACATCGGTGTAGATCTGGCAAAGGTCGGCCTTGATCGCGGCGGCCATGGCGATGGCGGTCAAATCGCTGCCACCGCGGCCGAGCGTGGTGATCTCGCCGTTCGCAGTCTCGCCCTGAAAGCCGGCGAGCATGACGATGTTGCCTTCATCGAGCATCTGCTTCACCGCGTCGGGTGTGATGTTCACGATGCGTGCCTTCGTGTGCACGCGGTCGGTGGAAATGCCTGCTTGAGCGCCGGTGAGGGACACCGCCTTGCCGCCGAGGGCATTGATGGCCATCGCGGTGAGGGCGATGGTGGTCTGCTCGCCCGTGGCGAGGAGCACGTCCATCTCACGTTCGACGGGTTCACGCTCGGGGGAGACCTCCTTCGCCAGCTTGATAAGGCTGTCGGTCACTCCGGACATGGCCGAGACGACGGCGACGACCTGGTTGCCTGCACGTTGCGTCTCCAAAATGCGGCGGGCGCAGTTGCGGATGCGTTCTGGGTTGCCGACGGAGGTGCCGCCGTATTTCTGCACGATGAGGGCCATGCTGGGTGGGGAGAAAGGGCGGCGAAAATGGCACGTCGCCCCCGTTGCGCAAGCCCGGAAATGCCCCGCTTTACAGCCCCTCGATGAAGCTCAGCAGGTCCGCCATATCCTCGACGGTCATGCCGGTCTCCAGGCCCTCCGGCATCAGGCTCTGGCCGCTGGAGCTACTGCCTTTGATGTCGGCCCGCTGGATGGTTCTTTCGGCACCGCCGGGCATTTTGAGGGTCATGCTGCTGGCGTTGTCGTTGCTGATCACCCCGGCGAGCGTCTGGCCGTCCTTCGTGTTCACCGTGTAGGCAATGAATTGGGATGCCACTTCCTTGTGCGGCATCAAAATGGCCTCCAGCAGCGCCTCGCGGCCCTTCGTTTTCACGGTGATGAGGTCCGGCCCCACCGCGAAACCATTCGCGCCAGCCTTGTGGCAGATCATGCAGCGGCCCATGAACTGCGTCTGCCCTTTCACCGCATCGCCTCTCGAGGCGACGGCCGGTTTGAACTTCGCCGCCATCTCCTCGCGTGACGGCGGAATGACCGACGCGAGCGCCGTTTTCGCCGCCGCAGCCACTTTCGGGGACTTGTGCTTGAGGAGCGCCTGCACCTGCGCCGCCGAAAAGGCCTCCGGCTTCACCACCTTCGCCTCCAGCAGAGCCACCGCCCGGTCATCACGTGCCAGCAAAGCCTCCAAGGCCGCACTTTGAGCCTTCGAGCCATAATGCGGCCAGTGGGTGATCAAAGCCGTCGTGACGGCGACGGAGCTGTTTTGGGCGAGAACTCGGATGGCGGCGGTTTGAACGCTCTCCGGCTGCTTTTCGCCCAAACAGGCGATCAAGGCATCGAGTGACTCTTTGGAGGAACT
>JBKCXA010000030.1:0-12351 GCA_046316935.1 Prosthecobacter sp. | reverse complement strand
GGCGTTTCTTTGCGTACCCCGCTGCACTGCAAGACGCCCTGCACACAAGGTTCCTGGTTTATTACCGCTCCCGGCCTAAGATTGCGCCCACGACCGCCCTGTATCGCTATCTGGGGGAATGGCGTGGCGGCATCGAGGGCAATCCCAACGCTAAAATCGAAATGGCCTGCCATACCCGCCCGGATGGCAGCGGCATCTGGCGTGAGATTACCTTCACCGATGGCACGGAGGAGTTGCCACCGCTGCCGGACATCTACCTCGTCGAATACGATCCATCCGAGCAGGCCTACCTCGCCGGTAGCTTAAAGGAAGGAAGCCCGCCACCAATGCGCAGCACCTGGGATGAGGCTGCGCGGACCTACACCACCATGCTGCCAGCCGATGACCAGGGGATCAAACGCGTGAACACCGCCACCTTCACTCGCGAGGACCGCATCGACTGGAGAACGACCATGCAAGACAAGCACGGCAAGGTCACAACCAGTTCCGCAGGCTATTATGATCGTGTGCGATTGCCAGATGACGGCTCGAGTGATCCGAGACAGCCCTCTCATTACGCCATGGGTGGAGCATCAAGTTTCGCCACCTCCTCCAATTGGCACCATGAAATCGCTGTGAGCCAACTGGGGGCCTGCGAGCCATTTCGTGGGGAAATCGCATCTATCTGCCTGCGAGACAACTCCATTGAGATTGAGTTCCGCAAACCAAACGGCGGCACCCACAGACAAGTCGATGTTCGCGATGGCATTGGAAAGAGCGATCTTGCCAAGGCGCTTGCTTATTTGAAGAAGGGCGGGGTTTATGAGTTCCCCTATTGCATCAAGAACCCGGGCAAGCAGCCCCTCGGAAAGCCCGCCACGCCTGAGATGAAGTCGCTAGAGCCGTTCATCGGCACCTGGAAGAGCTTCCGCAAAGAGCCGGATGGAACCTACAAAGCACTCGGGCTCACAGCCCGCTTCTTCTGGTCGGCGGACGGTACTTCTCTCTGGAGGGAGAACACCTACCAGCCCGTCAATCCAGTCACCGGGAAGCCCGATGGAGGCCCCGACAAGAAGCATCTGGACCGCATCCTCTATGATTCACTGGTCGACTGTTATGTGGAGGTCGAGGAGCATGCGGTGCCATCGGCAGAAGAGAGGCCCGCCAGATGGGACGCGGCAAAAAAGGCATACCATTGGAGTTCTGCCGCCACCAAGCTGCACCCTCGTAAGACCGAAGGAGTCCGCCGCTTTGTCTCTGCGGATCGCATCGAGTATGAGGTGAGGCATTTGTCCGAACAGGGTTCGACAGCTAGCGAGGATTTCGGCTACTACGAGCGTATCAAGGAGTGATCACCCTCATGACTCGCACCGGCATCCTCGCGGGAGGAAATTTCATCATCGACCACGTCAAGCTCATCGACCGTTATCCGGAGCAGGACATGCTCGCTTTCATCCGCAGCGAGACCTCGTCGAACGGAGGCGGGCCTTACAATGTGCTCAAGGACCTTGCCGCGATGCGTGTGGACTATCCGCTGGAGGCCGCAGGTCTCGTGGGAAAGGATGCGAATGGCGACTGGATCATGCGCGACTGCGCCGCGGCGGGCATCGACACGACGCAACTGCATCAGACCGAGGCCGCGCCGACGAGTTACACGGATGCGATGACCGTGACGAGCACGGGAAGGCGTACGTTTTTTCATCAACTCGGTGCCAATGCCATCCTCGGGGAGTCCCATTTCGATTTCAGCCGCACACGGGCCAAAATCTTCCACCTCGGTTACTTGATGTTGTTGAGCGAAATGGATCGCATGCTGGAAAATGGCCGCACGGTGGCCTCTCGCGTGCTCGAGGCTGCTTCGAGCGCCGGGTTGCTGACGAGCGTGGATCTCGTCAGCGCCGAGAATGAGCACTTTCGGGCGATCACCGAGGCATCGCTGCCTTACACGGACTATTTGATCGTGAATGAGATCGAGGCCGGAAAGGTCGTGGAGCAGGATTTAAAGTCCGCCCATCACGACATCCCACGCATGCAGGACGCGGCGGCGAAGCTGCTGGAACTCGGGGTGAGGCGCGAGGTCATCATTCACTTCGAAGCCGGTGCCGTTGTGGCCGAAAAGAATGGCACGGTTCATCATCAGGCCTCCTTGAAACTGCCGCCGGGTTTCATCGCCGGTGCCACCGGGGCAGGGGATGCCTTTGCGGCTGGTTATCTGCATGGCACACATGAGGAATGGCCCATCGCGGAGCGTCTGCGGCTCGCCGTTTGCACCGCCGCGGCTTGTTTGACGCATCCCACGCCATCGCAAGGCCTGCGGCCGGTGAGCGAGTGCCTCGAACTGATGAGCAAACACGGCTAGACATCGCGATGTCGGCAGCTATCAGCCGGGGATGTCCAACCACGGCAAAAAGATTTTCATTTCCGGTCACAATGGTCTCGTCGGTCGTGCGCTGATGAAGCTCTACTCGGGCAAACCCGAGTGGCAGATCATCACTCGCACGAAGGCCGAGCTCGATCTGCGAGATCCGCATGCCACCGATGCCTTCTTCGCCGCCGAAAAGCCCGAGTATGTCATCCTCGCCGCCGCCACGGTGGGCGGCATCAAGGCCAGCTACACGCACCCGGTCGATTTCCTGCTGAACAACCTCCAAATTCAAAACGCCGTCATGGACGCTTCGCATCGCTTTGACGTGAAGAAGCTGCTCTTTCTCGGTAGCACTTGCATCTACCCGAAAGTCGTCGAGATGCCGATCCGCGAGGACAGCCTCATGACGGGGCCGATGGAGGAAACGAATGCGCCGTATGGCGTGGCGAAGATCGCGGGCATCAAGCTCTGCCAGGGTTACCGCCATCAGCATGGCAAAGACTTCATCTGCGGCATGCCGGCGAACCTTTACGGCCCCTTCGACAATTTCGACCCCGAGCACAGTCATGTGCTGCCCTCTCTCATCCGCCGCTTTCATGAGGCGAAGCTGACCAATGCACCCTGGGTCACGCTATGGGGCAGTGGCAAACCGACGCGTGAGTTCCTTTTCGTGGATGATCTCGCCGAGGCCTGTGCCTTCCTGCTCGATCAATACAGCGGGGCTGACATCGTGAACATCGGCACGGGCTCTGAAATCAGCATTCGCGATGCCGCGGAAGCCATTCGCGGCATTATCGGCTACACGGGCGAGATCCGCTGGGACACGACGCAGCCTGATGGCAATCCACGACGCCTTCTTGATGTGAGCCGGCTGGCCAGCCTGGGCTGGAAGGCCCGCACCACGTTCCAGGAAGGCGTGGAGAAAACGTATCGCTGGTTCCTGGAGAACCGCGCCACGGCACGCGTTTGATCCCCACCGATGCCTGCGAAGAAGAAATCCGATGCCAAGCCGCTCACCGGAGCCGCTTTGATCAAGGAGGTTTGCCGTCGCATCCGGCTGGCACGCAGCCGGTGGGACGCGCACAACAATGCCGCCTGCCGTGGCGAGCGTGAGAAGGCGCTCGAACTCTACGAGACCCTCAGTGCTGCCGAGCGTGACAAAGTGCCGCAAGTGCTCCGCGTATGGCTGCGCTACCGCAGCGAGAAGTACTTCGGTCCAGGCCGCACGCCACCGGGAGGAAATCGGTGAAGCGACAGGCTGCCAAGGCGGGCATGCATCCCCGGAACCGCTTTCGGGAGGGCTATGACTTTGCCGCGCTGACGGACGTGCATCCGGCGCTGACAGCGTTTGTGAAACCAAACGCCCATGGAGATGCTTCCATCGACTACGCTGATCCAAGGGCGGTGAAGACGCTGAATCAGGCACTGCTTCGTCAAGCGTATGGTTTGCAGCACTGGGACATCCCGCCGGGCTATCTCTGCCCGCCTGTTCCAGGTCGCAGTGACTATGTTCACCATTTGGCGGATCTGCTTCAGATGCGATGCGGAGCCTCCATTCGTGTGCTGGACATCGGAACTGGTGCCAACGTCATCTATCCGCTGATTGGGGCCTGTGAATACGGCTGGAGCTTTGTGGCCGCTGAGGTGGATGAGCAGGCTTTCCGCTGGGGAAAAAAGCTGATCGAGGCGAACCCGAAGGTCGCAGGCCTCATTGAATGTCGCAGGCAAAAATCATCCACGCATTGTTTTCACGGCATCATCCGTCCTAGAGAGCATTTCAATATCAGTCTTTGCAATCCGCCTTTCCATGCCTCGGCCGCGGAGGCCGCCGCAGGTAGCGCACGGAAGAATCGAAATCTCGGCGTGAGCAGGACGGCGCTGAACTTTGGCGGCCAGGCTCATGAGTTGTGGTGTGAGGGAGGTGAGCTGGTCTTCATTCGCCGCATGATCGAGGAGAGCGAGGACTTCTCGGAAGCCTGCGATTGGTTCACGACGCTCGTGTCAAAGAGCGAACATCTGCCCAAGCTCGAGCAAGCCTTGAAACGAGCACATGTCGCTGACGTGAAAATCATCGACATGGCTCAAGGACAGAAGAAGAGCCGCATCCTGGCGTGGACGTTTCAGAAAAGCAGGTCGTGAAAAGTGCGCCAAAGTGCCGCGCTGTTCATTCACCGCATATCGACGTTTTTGACAAAAGGCATCTGCCATGCGTGAATAGCGCCGCAGCCGAAGTCGGTGCTCCTTCCTGAGCACTGGCACGGGGGACCCAAACTCCCTGAGTCGAAAGACGCAGGGCGGGGCGAAGGAAGGCGGGTAACCGCCGACCAGTCCACTTCCAAGGACCAGTCCGACAGCTAACCTCGCAGGCCGATTTGGAAGGGCAATCCTCTGCCTGGTGCCAGTGCATCGGGATCATGGTTTCCCTGTCAGAACAGAAACCAACACATCCATGAACCTCACCGCTTCCTGCGGCACGGCTCCCCTGAGCCGTCCCGTGGAATCCCGTGCCCGTGCCACCTGCCGCGATTGCGGCTGCGAAATGACACGCGGCTGCCTCCTGCAAAACAACGTCTGGGTCAGTCCCACCCCGATGGACATCACCATACTGCGCCAGCTCCACGCCTGGGCCTTCGGCATCAAACGCGAAGCCCGCAAAGTCAGCGCCTGGCACTGCCCGCAGTGCCATCGGCTCGATTTCATCACGAAGTAGGACGCTTCGCAGGATGACTTGATTGACCCTTTTGACCCGACTGACGTCACCCAACCTTCACCAATCCAATAATCCAACAATCCACCACTCCTTTTCATCATGAACACCCTCTTTCATCTCATGCTCACCTACTGGTGGGCCACGCTCATCCTCTTCTTCTTTCTCATCCTCAATGTTTTCGGCGTCGTGCATATCGGCGAGCAGCAGGTCGGCCTGGTCATCAAACGCTTTGCCATGCGCAGCCTGCCACCGGGCGAAATCATCGCGCTGAACGGCGAGGCCGGTTTTCAGGCGGACACGCTGCCGCCGGGGCTGCACTTCGGTTACTGGAAATGGCAATACAGCGTGCAGCGCATGCCGATGGTTGTCGTGCCGCAGGGCGAGCTGGCACTCGTTGTCGCACGCACGGGCAGTGCCATCCCGCCGCAGCGCATTTTGGGCCGCGTGGTGAAATGCGACCACTTTCAAGACGCTCGCGCCTTCCTCCAAAACGGCGGTGAAAAGGGCCGCCAGCTCGGCGTGCTCACCGCGGGCTCGTATCGCATCAATCCCTCGCTGTTTCAGATTTTGACGACAAGAAACTGTCATGAACATGGCATCGGCCCGAATCAATTGCGCATTCTCAACATCGAGCCGGACAAAGTCGGCATCGTCACCACGCTCGACGGTGCTTGCATCGAGCAGGGCGAGATCGCGGGACCCATCGTGGCGGGGCACAACAACTTCCAGGACGCGCAGGCCTTCCTCAGCGCCGGAGGTCGCCGCGGTCTGCAGGAGCAGATTTTGCTCAGCGGTCAGTGGAACCTCAATCCGTGGTTCGCGCATGTCGAGCAGGTGGAGATGGTCGAGATCCCCATTGGTCATGTCGGCGTCGTCATCAGCTATGTCGGCAATCTGCACGAAGACGTCAGCGGTCCCGATTTCAAACACGGCGACCTCGTCGAAGTCGGCCACAAAGGCGTGTGGGTGCGTCCCTTGCTGCCCGGGAAGCATCCGGTGAACACACGCGTCATGCGCGTCGAGCTCGTGCCAACCACGAACATCGTCCTCAACTGGGCCAATCGCACCGAAGCGCATCAGTTCGATGAAAAGCTCAATTCCATCACCGTGCGCTCGCGTGACGGCTTCGCCTTCAATCTCGACGTTTCGCAGATAATTCACATCGGAGCCAATGAAGCCCCGAAAGTCATCTCGCGGGCTGGTTCGGTGCAAAACCTCATAGACCACGCCTTGCAGCCCATCGTCGGCAACTACTTCCGCAACAGCGCCCAGGCTTACACCGTGCTCGATTTCCTCAGCGCCCGCACCGAGCGTCAATACGAGGCCGCGAACCACATCGCCGCCGCTTTGCGCGAATACGACGTGGAGGCCATCGACACGCTCATCGGCGACATCACGCCGCCGGAGTCACTCATGAAGACTCAGACTGATCGCAAGATCGCCGAGGAGCATCGCAAGACCTACGAAATGCAGGAAGCCGCCGAAAAGCAGCGCCAGCAACTCGTCCGCCAGACATCGCTGGCCGACATCCAGAACCAAGTCGTCAGCGCCGAGGAAGGCGTGCGCATTTCCGAACTCCACGCCAGTGCCGCCGTCAAAAAGAGCGAGGGCGATGCCACCAGCACCCGCCTCCGCGCCGCCGGTGAAGCCGATGCCATCCGCAGCACCGGCCAGGCCAAAGCCGAAGCCCACTACGCCGGTATCCAAGCCGTCGGCCAGGACACCTACGCCCTCATGCAGCTCTTCCAAATCATCGCCGAGAAGAACCTCCGCGTGGTGCCCGATGTCCTCGTGAACGGCGGCGGAGCCAACGGCGGCCTCGTCGAGGCTTTGATGGCTCTCGTGACGAAGAATACGCGTCAGGCTTCGCTGTCTTCTTGAGGCTTTAGAGCTGTCTCCCTTTCGATCGGTGGAACTGACTATTTTGCGTCCACGTTTGAACGGACGCACCGCGCATGCTCGTATGATGGCACCCCGCATGAAACCGCTCCTCACCCTGCTCTCCGCCCTTGCTCTCGCTGCCTCCGTGCATGCTGAAAAGATCGTCGAAGTCGTCGGCGAGGGCCTGAAGGAGCCTTTTGGCACCGAGTTTTACTCGAAGGGCACGATGTATGTCGTCGAGATGATCAGCGGAAACCGCCTCTTTCGCGTCGAGGAGGGCGGAAAGCTCGTTCACATCGCCGGGCAGGCAACAGCCGGCTACACAGGCGATGGCGGCCCCGCCTTGCAGGCGCAGTTCAATGGTCCGCACAACCTCGCCGTGCTGCCGGATGGCAATATCTTGATTGGCGACACTTGGAACGGTGTCGTGCGGAAGGTGGACCTCAAAACGAGCACCGTGAGCACGCTCCCCGGCTTCAAGGCCACCGGCAAAAACATCAAAGGCACCGGCCCCTACTGCATCACACTCGATTTCACCGGCACGAAGCTCTACATCGCCAATTTGCAGCAGGTGCACGTCGTCGATCTCGCCAGCGGCACCTGCTCCGTGGTGGCCGGAAACGGCAAAAAAGGCCGCCCCGAGGATGGCGCCATCGCCACCGAGGCTCCGCTCGTCGATCCGCGTGCTGTGGCCGTCGATCACCAAGGCCAGATCTACATCCTCGAGCGTGGTGGCAATGCGCTGCGAGTCGTCGGCACCGATGGCAAGATCCGCACCGTGGTGAATGCCAGCGGCAAAAAGGGCGGTGAAGGCGATGGCGGTCCCGCTTTGGACGCCACGATGGACGGCCCGAAGCATCTCTGCGTGGACAAGGATGACACCGTCATCATCGCCGATGCCGAAAGCCATCTCGTGCGCCGTTACATCCCCGCCACCGGCAAGATCGAACGCCTCGCCGGCACCGGCAAACACGCCAAAGGCACCCACGGCGGCGATCCCAAAGCCTGCGCCCTCGCCCGTCCCCATGGCGTCACCATTCATCCCATCACCGGTGAGCTTTACATCACCGACAGCTACAACAACCGCGTGCTGAAGATCGTGAAGTGAGGCTTGTAGGCTCGTTCGCCAGAACGAGAGGCTTGAGGGCTTTCGAATGCCGGGGGACGCCCGTTCCGCATTCTGGCGAATGCGCCTACACGCCGCCGCCGTAGGCTCGTTCGCCAGAACGAGGGGATTGGGGAGCTTTCGAAGGCTGGGAGGCGCCCGTTCCGCATTCTGGCGAATGCGCCTACATTCGCTCCATTGCCAGAACGAGGGCTTTCTCCACGTTCACCAAGACATGTCGCATTCCCCGGAACCCCACGACGACGAGGATGACCTTCCGGACCATCTGCCGCGTTTGGCGGAGAGCGCCTATCGCGGCAAGGCGATCGTGCATTGGACCTTCACCGTTCGGGATCGGGGCACGGGCTGGCTGGATGCGCGGTTCACCACGCGCTTCCGCTGGCTGATGCTGCATGGCTGCGGGCGTTACGACGTGGCCTGCCCGGTGCATTGCCTCATGCCGGATCACGTTCACCTGCTGCTCCACGGCTGGAGTCGCCAGGGCGATCAGCGTGGCTTCGTCCGCTTCCTGCGCCGCCACGCGAATGAACTCCTTGCCGAAACCGGGCACCGCTGGCAGCCGCAGGCGCACGATCATGTCCTGCGTCCGCAGGAGAGCAGTCGAGATGCCTATGAAACGCTCGTGAACTACATCACCCAGAATCCCGTGCGGGCGGGCCTCGTGCAGCAGGCGCAGGACTGGCCGCACACCGGCGCGATCATCCCCGGCTATCCCGAATTGCGCCTCTGGCAGCCCGATTTCTGGCCCCGCTACTGGCGATTGAGGAAGTCGCGCGAAGCCCTGTAGGCTCGTTCGCCAGAACGAGGGGCTTGAGGGCTTTCGAGGGCCGGGGGACGTTCGTTTTCCGCATTCTGGCGAATGCGTTCACAGGGGATCTTCATTTCCCGACAATGACCTCCGGACGGACTTTGCGGAATTCACTCCAACCGGCCTCGGTGATGCCGGCGCTGCCTTTGAGATAAACCTTTTTGAGGCTCTTCAGCTTGATGAGAGCCATCAGTCCCGCGTTGGTGAAGCTGGTGCCGTTATCGAATGTAATCTCTTCCATGGAGGCTGACGTCGAGAGTGAGATGAGTGTTGCATCCGTTAGCGGAGTGGCGCTTGTCGATTGCACTTTTTTGACTTGGCGCAGAGCTGCCAAGGCGGCGAACATGTCATCGCTTAAATGATTTGGGTCAGGAAGATTGATGGTGCTTACCTTGGGGAAGAGCTTGATGCCTGCGGCGAGTTCATCTCCCGAGAGCTTGTCATTGAAACGCAAGATGAGGTAGGTGAGGTCTTTGAAGCGGCTCGCGAGTTGGGTCGCTTCTTGGATGAAATTACTCGTCGTGAATTTGATTCCCAACGTCTGCAAATCTTTAAAGTCCGGGAGATTCGTTGGGGGGACTTCGGTGCTCTCGACTTGGAGAGACTTAAGGTTCTTCAGTTTTTGGAGAACCGGTAAGTCCTCACTCTGAACAGAGGTGCTGTTTAGATCCAAGGATTCCACCCCAGGAAGCAAGCTGATCTGTTCCAGGCCAAGTTTGGTGATGGCAGTTCTTTGGAGCCTTAGCGTCACCAGTTCGCTCAATGTGCTGAGTTCCGCTAGCCGTTCGCCTGTGAAGCTCTTGGAGTCATAGATATACAGTCCTCTGAGTTTGGGCAGAGTGGCGAAAACCTCGGTATCTTTATCCGAGATGGGATGGAAGTGGGTTTCGATTACTTCCAAGGCTTTGAGGTTTGCCAGTGGGGCCAGAGTATCGAAGGTGCCGGGGTTTGCTTTGGTGGGCTTGGCTTGATCCAAAGCGACATACTTGATATCGAAGCGGCCTTCGGGAAGCTCTTCCAGCTTGGTCACGGTTTTCGTGCCCCTGCGATCGTTGATTTGACAACTTCCACCCATGTCCAGCACCCACTCCGCCGCTTTGCGGTCGTCGCCGGGCGGGAATTTCTTGAGGGGAGCGCGGGCACTCTTGCCCGCTTCATTCATCGTCGCGGCTGCGCCGCCTGTGGAGGCATTGCGGACAGGAGTGTCCGCGCTCCCTTCCTTGCCCAGCCCCTCCCGATACTCCCGCACCGTCTTGGCGTGCTCGATGCGGTTTTGCTGCGTCAGCGAGCTCTCGAGCTGCTTGAGGCGGATCGAGAGCGGGTCGGTGAGTTGCTTGAGGTTCGCGGCGCGGGTGGCTTCGAGCTTGGCGTAGGCGTCGCGGTAGATCTGGCGGAGGCCCTTGAGGGTCTCGGGCGTCTGGTCGTCGTCGGCGGGGAGGGGATTGGTTGTAGGCCGGGTCTGTGACCCGGCGAGTGCCGCCTCAGAGAGGCGGCCTACAGCCTTCTTCTCCTCCTCCAGGGCCAGCACGGCATCGAGATCGCCCTTCTGCTTCATCTCACCAATCTTGCGGTCCAGGCCGCCGAGGTAGCCGGTGTTCAGTTTCGTCACTTCGGCCTCGAAGGGCGCGGTGACGCGCTCGGCTTGCAGCTTCACGAACTGCTCGTGCAGCGTCTTCAGCTCCGGGATGGCGGCCATGGCATCCGCCGCCTTCGCCTGCTCGGCCATCTGCTGCTCCTGCTTCGCGGCGAGGGCGCGGAGTTCGTTGCCTTTTTCATCCACGCCAAGGATGCGCAAGGCTTCGGATTCCGGGAGGCCGTCGAGGTTGATGACTTCGATGTCGCGGATGATGCCGAGAAGATTGGCAATTGCGGGAGGGCCTTGATGAATGCCTTCGTCGAGAGACGGACCGATTAGTTCGCCTTCACAGCGTGCCATGATCCTGTTTCCAACAGCCGCGATCACCCACTCGCTTTCATCCTTCGTGCTCGTTTTGCTGCCCTGAGTGGAAGCGAGATTTGTATGCTTCATACCCGCAGTTTCAGCTTCCGCCCGGACAAGCGTTTTGTCGGCCTTCAAAGCATAGAACTGGCCTCCATGATCGCGGATGCGGAGCTCAAACTTGGACTCTTTTTTGGCTGTAAACCGTATCCCGCCGTTCTGCATGATCCACTCTGGAGGCAAGCGCCATGAGGTGTTCTTCGAGGCAGTGAAGCTTCCATTTTCCCACTTCAGGCCTTCCGACTGGCTCAAGCTCGTAGGCAGGTCCTCACGTTTGGAGTACATCTTCACCCACTGGCCGGGAGGGAACTTGTCGGAGGACTGTGAGACGGGGAGAGGAGGAGACTTGGAGACAGAGGGAGCCGGAGAAGCGGAGGCGACGGCGGCGGGCTTGCGCAGGTCATTGCCCTTCTCATCCACGCCGAGAATCTTGAGCGCCTCGGCCTCGGGGAGGCCGTCGAGGTTGATGACTTCGATGTCGCGGAGGTCTTCGGTGCCACCGATGTAAGCAATGCCTCCTGCGGCGATTGGGTTGCTGTCCTCGACCAAACGGGCAGAGGAATCACCGACACGATAAACCAAGCGGCGCCCTACCACGGAGAATTCGAGACGATCCTCGTCGCCTGCTTTTTTAGGGTCAGGTCGCGTGTGACGCGCCATATCCCGTGGTTGGTTATTAGCATACCGCTGGACATGCACTTCGATACTCTGCGAAGCGTTGGTATTTGGACTTCCAAGGGTATATCTGTCACCAGCGAGGCTCCGTAGGTTCAGAGCTACCCTGCCTTCGGCGGACGGTTCTCGGCGAACCCGCGCCTTGAAGCCAAAGTTGATGAGGCCCTGGACAGGTAGAGTGACAACCTTCCGAGGCCCGCTTTCGATCTGCATCCACCCATCCACAAACTTCACGCCTGCTTTAAGCAGATCCTCCGGCAGGTCTTCCGCCTTCGTGAATACCTTCACCCATTTGCCCGGCGGAAACTGTGGCACGGAAGGCTTGGCGGGAGCGGGAGAGGATGCGGTAGTGGTTTTGGGAGGTTCAGGGGGCTTGGAAGGTTGTGCAGCCGTCCCGGCTGCGGGTTTGGGAGGCAGGCTGGAGGCCTGCACCAGACTGGTTCCGGCCGCGCTGGGCGGCGGTTTCGGAGAAACCGCCCTACCTCCGCTGAACATGGCGAAGGCTCCGATGCCGATGGCCGCGGCGGCTGCGAGGCCGATGAAGAGCGGGGCCTTGCTCTTCGCAGGCGGCTCCGGAGTGGTGCGGACACTCTTGTCCGCAGGGGAGGGTTTGCGGGCAGGAGTGCCCGCATCACTTCGAGGCTGCGGTGGTTTGCCGGTGGGCTTTTGCGCGGCGGCCTGCATGGGAATGGCGGCGCTGCTTTGGCCACCGCTCTTCACCATGGGGGCGGTGAGGATGACGTCGAGATCGCGGCGGAGGTCGGTGGCGGTGGGGTAGCGGTCCTCGCGGTCGTATTTCATCGCCTTG
>JBKCXA010000029.1:0-2982 GCA_046316935.1 Prosthecobacter sp. | reverse complement strand
ATCTTCATGTTCCGCTATCTCTTCCTTCTTACGATCAGTCTGGTCAAGTTGTCCGCCGAACCCATCAAAGGCTGGCCAGCCGAGGTCAGCAAAGTCGAGATCCCATGCAGCGATGGCGTGAAGCAGCCTGCGATCTGGTTCACACCGACCACGAAGGGCAAAAAGCCGCTGCTGGTCGGCCTGCACACCTGGAGCAGCACTTTTGCATCCGCCGGTGGCGATGCGGTGTATGCGAAGTGGTGCATCGAACAAGGCTGGGCCTTTGTGCATCCCGATTTTCGCGGGCCAAACTGGACGCCGTCCGCTCTCGGCAGTGATCGCGCGGTGCAGGATGTCGTCGAGGCGGTCGCCTGGGCGAAAACACAGACAGAGGTCGATGACTCGCGCATCTACCTCATCGGCGTGAGCGGCGGCGGACACATGGCGATGCTCATGGCCGGTCGTCATTCCGAGCTGTGGGCCGGTGTGAGCGCCTGGTGCGGCATCGTCGATGTCGCCAAGTGGCATCGTGAACACGTCAAGGACGGCAAGCAGGACAAGTACGCGAAGAACATCGAGGCCGCGCTGGGTCACGCACCCACTGCCGATGATGCGGACGCACGGCATCGCTCGCCCATCGCTCATCTCCAAAATGCCGCCAGTGTGCCTCTCGACATCGCGCATGGCATTCACGATGGCCGAAAAGGCAGCGTGCCTTTCACGCACGCCTTGCTCGCCTTCAACGAAGTGGCTGCCGCTGGCCAAAAACTGCCCATCCAGGCCATTCAGGCCTATTACGACACCCAGAAGCTGCCGGCCGGTTGGGCCGTTTCGCCACCGGATGCCAGTTTTGGCCTCAACACGCCTCTTTTTCGCCAAACGAGCGGAAACACCCGAGTCACGATTTTTGAAGGTGGACACGAAATCGTCCATCAAGCCGCGCTGAACTGGCTCGCGAAGCAGCGGAAAAGCCAGCCGGTAGTCTGGGAGGTCAAAGACTTCATTCCGCTCGCGGCGGACGGCACGAGTGGTAAGTGAGCGGCTCTTTCCCATGCCACACATCCCCGGACTCCGCAGTTGCTACGCCAAGGTCGGCCGCTTCATCTACTTCGGCCGCATGCTAGACAAGATCCGCCTGCACGCCGCAGGCCAGTTGCCGCCGGAGTATGTCGAAAAGCTCGGTGACGAGCAGTTTCTCACGCTGGATGGCCGTTTGTGCCGTTTTCTTGGTGTGCCCTATGCGGCGATCAAGGCCCGCACGCTCGAAGGCGGCAGCGATGAGGAAATCGTCGAATGGACGCAGGCCCGCGGCACGCCGCGCACGGATGAGGAATGCCACATGTGGAACCGCTTCATCGCCAAACTCGGCTGGCGGGATGAGCGCTCGCACGTCCTGCCGCAGCGCATCATCGACAGCGGCTTGCAGGGCAAGGTGGTCGAGACCGTCATCGACCACATCGAGTATGATGAAGGCCGCGATCCCGTCGCGGAGCGTGCTTGGGACTCGATTTGAGCCTCAGGCCTTCGGCGGCCACGTCACGCCATCGAGCTCTTTGGGCAGTTCGGTCGGGTCTTTGGGATAAAACAGCGAGAGATCGACCTTCGACTGCGAACCTTGGACAAACTCCAGCTCCTCCGGACCGCCGATGATGAGCCATAGCACTTCCTCGTCGGTGTCGTTGAAGACCTGGCGGAGTTGATCAGGCCCCACGAGCACGCCGCCATGTTTCGGCACGGTCAGTGTCTCCTCGCCCACGCGGATGCGGCCCGTGCCTTCGAGCACAAAATAAAACTCCTCGGAGCGGATGTGCTTGTGCAGCGTGTTCGCACTCTTCGGCGGCATGCGCCAGAGACGGGCGCCGAGGTTCTCGCTGCCGGTGCGTTCGAGAAAATCGGCATTCGGGATGCGCATCAGGTTCGACGGACGCCAGTGAAGGTCATCCGGCGTGATGAGTTGGTAGCCTTGGAAGCTTTTCATGCGGCCAAGCTACCGAAAAGCGGCATCTCTCGCGATGGAATTCTTGCTCCGCGGGCTGCCGCCGCACATCATGCGCGACGATGAACCTCACCCCTGATCACATCCTGCAAACCGGCCTCGCCTTTTGGGCCTCGAAGACGCTGCTCACGGCCGTCGAAATGGAGATCTTCACCGATCTCGCGAAGCATCCGGGCGATCTCGCCAGCGTGCAGGGCCGCATGGGGCTGCATCCGCGTGGGGCACGTGACTTTCTCGATGCGCTGGTCGCGCTCGGCTTCCTGAAACGGGAGAACGGCATCTACTCAAACACGCCGGAGACGGCGCTCTTCCTCGATAAAGCCAAGCCATCCTACATCGGCGGCATCCTCGAAATGGCGAACCATCGCCTCTTCCGCTACTGGGGTGACCTCACCACCGCGGTGCGCACCGGCGAATCGCAAAACGAGTCCAAAGGCGGCCACGATCCTTTCGCAGCGCTTTACGCCGATCCGGCGAAGCTGCGCGAATTCCTCCGCGCGATGTCCGGCGTGAGCCGCGGGGCAAACATCACCATCGCGAACCACTTTCCGTGGGCGAATTACCAATCCTGCGCCGACATCGGCACCGCGCAGGGCGATCTTGTCATGCAGATCGCGCGGGCGAATCCGCATCTGCGAGGCATCGGCTTCGATCTGCCGGAGGTCGGCCCCATCTTCGAAGAATACATCGCCGCGAATGACCTCGCGGACCGCGTGAGCTTCAGCGGCGGCAGTTTCTTCACCGACGAGCTGCCGAAAGCCGATGTGCTGCTCTTCGGCCACATTTTGCACGATTGGGACCTCGAAACGAAGCTCATGCTGCTGCGCAAAGCCTACGCGGCGCTGCCAGACGGCGGCGCGGTGATCGTGTATGATTCGATCATCGACGATGAGCGCAAACAAAATGCCTTCGGCCTGCTCATGAGCCTGAACATGCTCATCGAGACACCCGGCGGCTTTGACTACACTGGAGCGGATTGCATCAGCTGGATGCAGCAGGTCGGCTTC
>JBKCXA010000028.1:0-3569 GCA_046316935.1 Prosthecobacter sp. | reverse complement strand
CCGTCGAAGCGGGGCGCACCGATGGAAAGCTCACCGAAGTGCTCGGCGGCCTCAAAGCCGGCGATGAAGTCCTCCTCCACCCGCCCGACAGCGTCGCCGATGGAAGTGAGGTGGTGAAGCGCTAGAGGTCGCGCTGACCTTGATTCAAGTGTCTAGCTGACAGGCCGTGCGCTGCCCGGCAGTATCTTGGGATCAAAACCTCCGGCCAACCTCCCGAATGCGCGGATTTTTGATGTTTTCGATCTTCCGTCTGTCTCACACTGGCCTCGCTGTTCCCCCATGCCCCGGTTTCTCTTTGTTTTCCTGATGCTTTTCGCGCTCTCCGCCCGTGCGGAGACGATGTTGCAGTACTTCAATACATCTTGGGTGGAGATCACGAATAAGATGCCGGAACTGGCGGAGGCGGGTTATACGTCGCTTTGGCTGCCGCCGCCTACCAAAGGGTCGGGTGGGCTGTCGGTGGGGTATGATATGTGGGACCCGTTTGATTTGGGGTCAAAGAATCAGCGGAACTCGGTTCGGACGCGGTATGGGACGGAGGCGGAGCTTTTGAGGCTCGTGGAGACGGCGCATCGGTTTGGGATTCGGGTGTATTTTGACAACATCATGAATCATCGCGCTTTCGATGTGCCGGGCTTCAATGAGAACACGCCGATCGACATCTATCCGGGCATGGTTCCGGAGGATTTTCATCTGCGGCGGACGCAGGATGGTTTTTACCGGAAATGGGACAACACGCGCTCGTGGAGCGATGCGTGGCAGATTCAAAATCTCGGACTCGCGGACCTCATCGACATCGCACAGGAGCCGGGGCCGACGAATCTCAACCACGGCCTCACGGAGGGCTCCACGGCTCCGAAGATCAAATTTGTCCGCGATCTGCTGCGACCGGAGCAATACTGCTACCTGCCAAACGGGACGTATGTGGGCTTTGGTCCGGGCAATGGCATCACGACGGAGCTGCTGAATGCGAACAAAGCCTTCTATGAGGAGCGGGTGGAGGACTATCTGAACCGTGCGGCGCGTTGGCTGATCGATCGCACGAAGGCGGATGGTTTGCGGCTCGATGCGGTGAAGCATGTGCGGGCGGATTTTTACGGCGCGACGTTTGGCGCGGACAAGGACACGTCCGACTACGGCTACAACGGCCAGGTGCAGCGGCAGTTCAACATCACGCGTGGCTTCAGCGATGCGAATCATCGCGACAGCGTTTTTAATGTTCACCAGGGCCGCGATGACGCGATGATCTTTGGCGAGCATCTCGGCGAGCCGCCTGCCTATGGCCCGTATATCGACTCGGGCATGAGGCTGGTGGATAATGACCTGCGCAGCCAGTTCAACAATCGCCTCGGCAATCCATCGAGCGGCTTGCAAGGCTACGATTGGGCGGGCGTGGGCGGTTTCGCGGCGAATGTGGGCGTCACGCATGCTCAAAGCCACGATAGCGATTACGCGGCGCGGAAGGAGTTGCAGCATGCGTTTTACTTCCTCCGTGATGGGCTCGGATTGCTTTACACAGATGGGAATTACCAGGCGGAAACGCTTGGCGAGAGCGGCGGTGCGTTTCCGCGTCATTCCAATACCTCCTTCATCGGTCAGTGGGGCGATGGTCGCGTGCCGAATCTGCTTTATGTGCATGAGCAGTTTGCTCGCGGGTATCAGCTCGGTCGTTTTAGCGATGCGGATGTCGTGGTGTGGGAGCGGCTCGATAAGCGCGAGAACGGTGCCATGAGCGATGCGGATGCGGTGACGCTGTTGGTGATGCTCAGTGACAATTACGGTAGCGGGCAGGCGCGGAGCTTCGCGAGCGCTTTCCCCACCGGAGCCTATTTGTACAATTACTCGTGGTATGGCGGCGGCTTCTACAAATTCAAAGAGGAGCTGTCCTCGACGGTTTTGCCCGCAGGTGGCTACTTCCTGTTCTCGTGGAAGAATCCTGACCCATCCGAGCTGTGGAAAAATCACGGCGGCAGACCCATCACGATCACGCAAAACGGGGTCGAGGCTGGCACCGTGACCGTAAGGCGCAAGGACGGTCCGAATGGCGACAAGGCCTTCAATGGCAACACGCTTCCCGAAGCATCGCGGCCCGTGCTGCCTGCGGACACGAATGTGAACGACTACACCTACACGGCCATCGTTCCGCGTGTCACCAGCACCAACGGTGTGCGTTTTGTGGCTCGTGTGGATGGCTCGGCGGAGAATGTGCTCATGAAGCTGGATGGCGGCATCGACCTCAATGGCACGCGGCCCGTCGGCAATGCGGACCCTTCCTTCCGCGACAACCCGCCCGCCATCGCCACGGATACTTTCCTCGGCTACGAGCAGCCGAATTTCATCAGCCGTGTGCATCCGGAACTCTTCGCGGCGAAGGACACCGCGAGAAACAGCACCGGCAGCGCAGGAGCGGAGACTTTCACCACTTCGACCGTCGTGAATGGCACCTCGCCGAAATTCATCGACGCCAATACGGCCGCGTTTCTCTACCATGATCCCGCCGCGCCGGTCGGAAACCTCACACCGGCCCGCAATCAATACGATGCCTCACGCAATGAGATGTGGGTGAAGGCGAACAGCGTCGGCGGTGGCTACAAAGCCTTCCTTTATTACACTACTGACGGATCGAACCCCGAAGGTGCCGCTGGCCGTGGCAATGGCAGCACGAAGGTCGTCGAGATGAATTACCGCCACAACGACGATGGCGGCACGAGTGACTGGTGGAGCGCCACGCCGCTGCCGGGGGATTTCACTGCCACATCGAAATACAAGATCGGCATCTATAAAGAAGCCGCGCCGAGCTGGTGGCCGGGCAATGCAGACGCGGTGACGCGGAAGCAGAAGATGATGACCACCTTTGAAACGAACGCGCTGAACCTCGCCACGCTGGACATCCGCCCGCACAATGACTACGGCGTGACGCAGACCGGCCTCAGCGAAGGCATGCATGTCATCCGGGCGCGTGCCTTCCTGAATCGCGGCGGTAAGGCGAGCATCTTCAACACCTTCACGCAGTCGTTCTACTACGATGCGCAGCGTCCGCTCGGCGAGGTTCGCTTTCCGGCAGCGGACAATGACACCGTGGGCGGCAGCGAGTATGGCGTGGTCGTGCGCACCGATCCGAGCGTGACGGAGGTGTGGTATCACATCGACGACAACAGCGCGAGCAACGACGACAGCATCACGCGCGGCCAAAACGGCAACGGTGGTGGCTTTGAGCCTTTCACCGACTCGAACCGCAATGGTACTCGCGATACCAACGAGACCTACACCGATTTGAATGAGAACGGCGTGTGGGATGCCACTCTTGGCACCGCTTGGGTGAAGGCCACCGAGGTCACGCCGAGCGTGGAGCCGACGAATGTGGCCTACACCAAAGAATGGCGCTTCAACTACGCGAACATCCCCGCTGATGGCACCGCGACAATCAAGGTGCGTCTGCGTGAGCTCAGCAGCGCCGGTTTCAAGGACTTCACCCTCAGCGATGTGAACGGCCACTACACCACCGTGAACCGCGTGGTGAACTGCGCCGGGCCAAACATCCGCATGTTCGTCGCCTGGCCGCCGAATGA
>JBKCXA010000027.1:0-3805 GCA_046316935.1 Prosthecobacter sp. | reverse complement strand
ATGCTGCGCAGCGGCTTGCCATCGGCACGCACGACGAGATCGCTCGTCAGCAGACCGGCCTCGGCGGCAGGGCGGTGTGGCATGACCTGGGCCACCATCGGCGGCATCTGGCCCATCAGGCGGACTTCGCGCAGCTCAGGGCGTTTGAAGACAAAATTCCACCAGGAGGCCTTTTCCTCTTTTTCCGCCGCTGTCTCGGTGCTGTCCCATGCCTTCGGATCGACATCCATTTTCAAAAGACCCGCCTGACCGGCACGCTCGACCTCAAACGGGATCGTGTCGCCCTCGCTGGCCACCATGCTCCAGCGCACGCTGTCCACGAGACCTTCGAAACGCTTCACCGGATGGCCGTCCACGGTTTTGACGACATCCCCGGGAAGGATGCCCGCCTTTTGCGCCGGGCTGCCCTTGGCCACATGACCGACGATGGTGGTCGAGTGTGCCTCGCTCTGCGGCTTGCCAAACTGCCACACGGCCACGGCGAAGGCACAGGCGAGCAAAAAGCTGAACAGGGGACCCGCGAAGGCCACGATGGCCTTGTCGAGCGGGGTGATGGCAGGGAGGTTTTCCTGGTCCACCTCGCCCTCGAGGCCGCCCATGGGGGCCATTTGCGGCAGCGCCACAAAGCCGCCGAAGGGGATGGTGCCGAGGCCGTATTCGACGCCATTGATGGTCTTCTTCCAGAGCGGCTTGCCGAACCAGACGTAGAATTTGTCGATCTTCAGCCCGCGCCAGCGGGCGGCGAGGAAGTGGCCCCACTCATGAACGACGATCATGAGATTGAAGACGAGGACGACCAGCAAAAGGGTGCCGATGAAGTTAAGCCATGCCATAGAGGTTGGGGAAAAAGGGCGGAAAGCTACCACCCCGGCATTCCGGGCGCAAACCGTCCCGCGATTCTTTTGAGTGAAAAGGTCCGTTCCGGGGTGGCACTCGGGGCATATTTGGAATAAACACGCTTTCCAGCTCTTACATCTGATGCCTCACGCAGCCCAGACACTCATCCGCCACACCAGCGTGCTGCTTGTGGCCCTCGCCGCGAGCCTGCTGTGCTCCTGCAAGACGGCAAAAAGCGTGGTGGCCTCAGTCAGTGTGAAGCCTTCGGAGTTTCTTACGCATGGCCCGCAATTGAAAGAAGACCGGGGCCGTAGCGCCTTCCTCGGCAATTGGTGGAACGCGGACAAGAAGCTCCAGGCAGCCTCCGAAGCCACCCGTAAGCTCTACATCAGCCCCGTGCGCATCGACGCGGTCCGGCCGATGAAGAACTACCTCGCCAAGGTCGAGTTCAGTGATGAGCGACGACAGAAGAAGCTGGCTGAACTGGCCACGTATGCGCAGAAGCGCTTCATCAAGGCCTTCAAAGACTCCAAAAACCCTCGCTATGAAATCGTCGCCGCTCCTGCCAAGGATGCGATGACCCTCGACCTCCATCTCCTTGAGTGGGAACCGAATGCCTTCAGTGGCTTCATCGCCCGTGAGACGATTGATTTGATCACCTTTCCCGCGGTCGGGGACTTGATCTGGAAGCCGGTGCGGGCTGCCACGGCCATCGAAGGCCGTCTCATCGAGCCCCGCAGCCAGAAACCGGTTTTCGAGTTCGCCGACAAGGAGGAGGCCAAGACCATCATCGTGCTTCCGGTGCAGGAGGCCTATCCCACCGGCCAAGCCCGCTATGCCATCCGCGAGTGGGCGCGGCAGTTTGAACTCATGACGCGCAACGACCCGGAGAAGCGACCGAAAGACAGCTCGCCCATCCAGATCTGGGGCTTCTAGCGTGCATTTTCATAACGAGCACGCTGAGTAGAAATCTGCTGACAGAATTCTTGCATCCTCCTCCGGCTTCCCGCTTGCCAGAGAGCCCGACTTCTGGTGCCATGGAGATGTCTCACCCCTGACGCTCATGAAAACGCTCACCTTGCGCCTCGCTGCCGTCTTGATGGCTGGCAGCAGTTTGTTCCTCACCTCCTGCGCCCGTCCCTACGGTGCGGGTGTCCTCGGTAGCGGCATCGCCCGCCGACAGGCCACCCCTCCGCTGTTGAGTTCCGCCGTCGCTGGTGCCACGCGCAATGCCCAGGCAAATAGCTGGATGTTTGCAAACACGCGGTTCGATCCCTGCTCGCCCGGCTACCGCAGCTCGTCCTACATCACGAGCACCTACCACACACGGCACGCCCGGCCCTACTACTCGAACTACGGCTGGGGGCGTCCTTACTACGGCTCCACCTGGTATGCCTATCCCTACACCTCGCAGTGGCGTGATCCGGGTTACACCCGCTACCAGGCCTACAGCAGCCCGCTGGTGAGCTACGGCTGGCCGATGAGCCACTACGGCGGCTGGAGCTATGTGTATCGGCCCGCCTACTGGCCGGGAAGCCAGAGCTTCTACCGGTGCCGTTGATCGGTTTTGCATCCGGCGGGCTCTCCTGACCCGCCGGATTTTTTATGTCGGAGGTTTTCTGATTGCCGCCTGCGGAGCTTTTCAGTAAAAGCGCCGCGCCATGAACTACCACGTCGCCAAAAATGGAGCCCAGCTCGGCCTGCTGTCCGACGCGGACATCATGGACCGGATGGCTAGGGGCGAACTCTCGGCCAGTGACCTGTGCTGGACGGATGGCATGACCGACTGGCAGCCGCTCGGGTCCAAGTTCCGGGTGCCTCCGCCGCCCGCCGAGCTGAATCCTTATGCTGCGCCGACCTCCAATGTGCTCGCCCGCGAGCAGGCCCGGCGTCTCGGAGACCATCCGGGATTCTGGAACCGCGTGGTGGCACACATCATCGACTCCATCGTGATGAACATCGCCGGCGGCGCCCTGGGTTTCGTGCTTGGTTTGGGGCTTGCCTCCACCGGCGTGGATTACGAAACCACCGCCGAGGGGCTTGGCGCGCTGGTGGGCCTTCTCGTCAGTTGGCTCTACTACGCCTTCATGGAAAGCTCCTCCACGCAGGCCACCCTCGGCAAGATGGCACTGGGCATCGTCGTCACCGACCTGAACGGCGAGCGCATCTCCTTCGGGCGTGCCACCGGTCGTTACTTTGGCCAGATCGTCTCCGCCATCACCCTGTGCATCGGCTTCCTGATGTGTGCCTGGACGGAAAAAGGCCAGTGCCTGCATGACATGATGGCCGGATGCCTGCTGTATAAGAAATCCTGAATCTCACCCACCCACATGAACTACCACGTCGCCAAAAATGGAGCCCAGCTCGGGCAGATGTCCGAAGAAGAAATCGCCAGCCGTCTCGCCAGCGGCGAACTTTCCAACAACGACCTCTGCTGGACGGATGGCATGGGCGAGTGGCAGCCTCTCGGCTCGAAGTTCCGCGCCCCGGCGGCCATGCCACCGCCTGCTGCCGCCGCTCCAGCGAGCATCAATCCCTACGCGGCACCAGCTTCGAATGTGCTGAGGACTCCGGGAGCCGCGGAGGCGTTCGAACTCGCGGATCGTGGCACAAGGCTCGGCGCTTCCTTCATCGAAGGATTTGTGTTCCTGCTCGCCGCCTCGCCCATGATTATCGCTGTGGCTGCCATGGAGTCGGCTTCGTCCACAGATGAGGCTGCCGCGCCCAATCTTGCCCTCATCGGGTTGGGTGGTGTCCTCCTTCTTGGCGTGGCCATCTACCAACTCGTCATGCTGGCAACTCGCGGCCAGTCCATCGGCAAACGCATGCTGGGCATCCGCATCGTCACACATCCCGATGGGGCCAACCCCGGCGGCGTGAAGACCATCCTCATGCGCGGCTTTTTGCCCGGCATCATCTCGAACATTCCTCTGCTTGGCCCCATCTTCTCGCTCGTGAACATCTGCTT
>JBKCXA010000026.1:0-4941 GCA_046316935.1 Prosthecobacter sp. | reverse complement strand
ACGCGTAGCTGGCATTCTCCACGGTCAGGAAGCCGCTTTCATTCATGCAGACGCGGAAGTCCTCGCTCTGGCTGCTGATGTAGTTTTGATCGGCTTCCATTTCACCACGCACCTGATCGCGGAGGTGCTTCGTGAGCGCCTCGGGCGTGGCGGGGAGCTTGCCATCGGGGTCGATGCTGTTGCGGGCGAGCTGGGCGAGGCGGGAATTCAGCGCCTGGGCTTGTTTATCCCGCACGCGGAGGAAGGTCACGTCCATTTGACGGCCCCGCCGCGTGCTGCCGATCAGCTCGGAGTAGGAGAAATCGATCTTCAGGCGCTCCACCTTCACGGTGCCAGCCGGGTAGCTTTCCTTCAAAGCGATGGGCAGCTTCTTTTTGCCATCCGGGGCGGTCCAGGTGCCGCTGATGCGATCCTCCTCCATCGTAATGCTCCAGCTGCCGGTGATCTGCTCCTCCCCTTCCGGCGTGTAACCAGCGATCTCGCGGAACTGGAAGCCCTCCGCCTCCGCGTCATGCACAAGGGGAATGGGCAGGCCGGATTTGTGATAGTGGTAGGCCGCATCGTAGCTGAAGCCGCTCTCGCCGATCTCACGCTCGGTGAAGAACAGCGTGATGCCGAGGTTCTTCCCGAGCGTGCCCTCGAACCGACGCACGAAGCTCGGTGGAGCCTCCTCATCCTGAGCGTGAAGAAAAGCGGTGGAGGCGACAAAGAGGGCGGCAGCGAGGAGAAGGCGGCGTTTCATGCGCGGCGTAGATGAGGCGGGGCGCGACATTGTTCAATGAACGCTTTGGATGGAATGAATCGTTTTCGAGTCCTGCTCTCATGAATTTTCGACGCTTCCTGCTGCCCGCTTTGATCGTCACCGCCTCGCTGGCCGGGGAAAAACTCGCGCCACATCCCAAAGCACTGCCCAACACGCACGCCCCCGGCGAGGTGGACCGCCCGGAGATGGTGAAACACATCGTCGCCGATCCCGCGAAGCTGCCCGGCATCGTCGTGGATGAAACCGCTGCGGAGCTCGTGGGCGATTGGCAATATTCCACGCACACGCCGCCGTATGTCGGGCTTGGTTACATTCACGACATGAAGGCTGGCAAAGGCGCGAAATCCGTCACCTTCACCCCGGAACTGCCCACGGCCGGCTGGTATGAGGTGCGGCTGGCTCATTGTTTTAACGTCCGCCGTGCCACCAACACGCCCGTGACCATTCACCATGCCGATGGCGAGGCCACGATGCGTCTCAATCAGCAGCAGGAGCCGCCTCACGCGCATCTGTTTCGCACGCTCGGCGTCTTCCGCTTTGAAAAAGGCCGCACTGGATGGGTGCGCATCTCGAATGACGGCACGGAGCCGACGAAGGTGGTCATCGCCGATGCGGTGCAGTTTCTCCCGGTGGAAAAGAAGTGAGGTGTTTCACCACCACAGCACATCGATGAAGAAGGTGGCGATCATCGCCAGCGAGATTCCGACCCGCAACACGAGGCCCACGCCGGTGCCGAGCAAGGTGCCCCAGGTGCTCTTGATCGCCGGTTGCAGGCGCTGCTTCGCAAACAGCAGCTCAAACGCAAACCCGCCGACGAGCGGGCCAAGCAACAAGCCCAGTGGCCCAAAAAATAAGCCCACGATGCCGCCAATGAACACGCCGGTGATGCCCCAGCGACTCGCTCCGAACCACCGTGCCCCCATCATGCCGCTGAAGAAATCCACCGCGTAAGCCAGGCAGAACCACAAGATCAAGAGCACGATGCCCCAGGTGCTCATCCCGCTCTCCGGCAGCAGCAGCGTATGCACGATCCCCGCTGCCACAATGAGCAGCGGCCCCGGCAAAAACGGCACGATGGCTCCCACGAAGCCCACGATGAGCAGCGAGACAGTGAGCGACCACACCCCCAGCGTGCCCCACGGCAGACCGCTGAAAAATTGCGCCACGCTGCTCCATGCACTGGAAAGCCACTCAAGCATGCGACGAGGCCCTCCAGACGATTTTGGACGTCACCGGCTGCCGCACGCTGCGCGGCCAGTTCAACCCCGCACGCGGCCAGCCGAGGTAGATGAGGCCCACGCAGCGGTCTTCCGCACCCACCTTCAAAAACTCGCGAAACGAAGCGCCATCCAGCAGCGGTGGCGATGACCAGTAACTCCCCAAACCCGCCGCCGTGGCACTCAACATGAGGTTTTGCAGCGCACAGGCCACTGCCTCCACTTCCTCGATCTCCGGAATCTTCGCCCCACCGCGACGCTCCATCACGCAGGCAATAACGACCGGTGCCAGCAGCGGATTTGTGCCGATCTTCTCCAGCTTGTCCTCGCGAAACTCCGCCGGTGGCGTCACCTCTCGATAAGTCTGCTGCATGATGCTCACGAGTTCTTTCCGCACCTCGCCCTGGAACACATGAAACCTCCACGGCTCCGTGAGACCATGATTCGGAGCCCAGGTGGCGTTCTCGATCAGCTCCGTCACCAGCTCCGCAGCGACTTCGCGGGCAGGATCAAGATCCTGCGGCTTGATCGAGCGGCGGTGGCGGATGAGGGCGGTGAGCTCCGCGAGAGAAACGAGGTTTTCCGACATGGCGGCGATCCCTTTCCACACTCTCACGCCCGACGCCAGTGGGAGAGCGGGGCAAGTTTTTCACGCACCGCGACGGATGCCGCGTGAGGTGAGCACGTTGCGCACGAGACGCGCCATGTCGGCAGGTTCGTAGGGCTTGGGAAGGACGGCGGCGAAACCGTAGGCGGCCGGTTTGGCCATGACCGGATCGTCGCTGTAGCCGGAGCTCACGATAGCGAGCACCTCGGGGTCGAGCTGGCGGAGCTTTTCCATCGTGCGCACGCCGCCCATGCCGTTCGGGATGCTCAAATCGAGCACCACGAGGTCAAACACGCGGCCTTGATTCATGCTCTCCTGATACAGGCGCACCGTTTCGCTGCCTTCAGCGCTTTCGGTGACTTCAAAGCCCTGGCTGGCGAGGTTTCGCACGATGAGATTTCGCACCAGCGGATCATCTTCGAGCACGAGGATGCGCGGCTGGCTCACTGGGGCGTCGGGCGCGGCGTCGAAGACGTTGCTCAGGCCAAAGCCATCCGCCTCTTCCGCATCGGCATCGAGCGGGACATAGAAGCGGACCGTGGTCCCGCGGCCCGGCTCGCTGCTCACGGTGATCGTGCCGCCGTGGGCCTTGGCGATGCTTTCGCAGACGGTGAGGCCGAGGCCGGTGGCGTTCTCACTCTTCCGCGTGCTGAAGTAAGGCTCGAAAATATGCGGCAGGTGATCGGCGAGGATACCCTCGCCAAAGTCCTGCACTTCGAGGGCGATGCCGGACGGCTGGAAGTTTTGATCCGTGACCAGCTCGCCTGGGAACATCTGCGCATGGTCCGGCACGAAGGCCCGCACGACGATCTGGCCGCCCTCGGGCTGCGCTTGCTCGGCATTGCGGATGAGATTGCCGAGAAGCCGGCGCACCTGGGCGGGATCGAGCGGGATGGAGGGCAGGTTCGGCTGCACCTCGATGCGGTAATCGATCCGCGCCGCCCGCGTGTGATGGGCGAAGAACTTGTCGATCAGGTCGCCGACGTTGGTGAGGCGTTTGATCGGCGCACCACCGCGGGCAAACGTGAGCAGTTGCTGCACCAGGTTTTGCGCCTGCAGCGTGGCCTGCTTCGCGGTGTGCAGCTCCGGCAGCGTGATGGCATTGCGCAGGCGCATCTCGGCGAGGGAGATGTTCCCCAGCAGCACGGTGAGGAGGTTATTGAAGTCGTGAGCGAAGCCACGAGCCAGCAAACCGAGCGACTCCAGGCGGTCCATGCGACTGCGGCGCTCGGCTTCCTCGCGTTTGGCCGTCACATCCTGGACGAGCATCAGCATGCCCTCGCCAAACGGATAACCTCGTAGCTCCAGCCAGGCCCGTTTGGCCTCAAAATACAAATCCCGGCTCACCGGCTCGCGATGCATCAGCGCATGCGCGAAGGCCTCGTGATGCTCGTCACGCACGACGGCGGGCATGAGATCCCAAAACGACATGCCCAGCATGGACGCCGTCTCGCGCTCAAAGAGCTTCGTGGCGCTCGCGTTGGCGTAAGTCAGCCGCCAGCGGGCGTCGAGCGCGATGAGCGGATCGGAGATGCTCTCCACGATGTCCACCAGCGGCGCGGAGGCATGGGAAGGGGCACTGACGGGCATGGAAGGTGCCTCGCTTTCCTGCAAAACGGGACGAAACAGGATGATCAGTCCCGTAAGATGTCCCTGCGCATCTCGCAGCGGCGTGCTGCGATCCATGATCGGCACGCGATGACCGCTGCGCGTCGTCAGCCAAACGGTGCGATCGACTCCAGCGGCCATTTCTCCTTCTCCGGAAAGCACCTCGGCCGGCTCGCCCGAGGTTTGGAAGATGCGGAACACCTCGTTCAACGAACGTCCCGCGGCCTCTTGCGGACTCCAGCCCGTCACACGAGCGGCGGCTGGGTTCATGAAGACCACGCCGCCCGCCAGATCAGCGGCGATGACACCATCCGGCAGGCTTTGGAAGGCCTCGAAAAAGCTATGCTCGCGACGGCGACGCTCTTTGTCCTCCAGGTGCCGCTGCGCCGCCACTTCCACCGCCAGACGCAATTCGTCGTGGCTGAAGGGTTTGAGCAAATAGCCCTGCGGGTGCGTCTCGCGGGCTCGCGTGACCGTTTCGAGGTCGGCGCAGGCCGTGACATACAAAATCGCCACCGAGGACCTCGTCTGGAGCCTCCGGGCGGTCTCGATCCCGTCGATCTCGCCTGCCAGATGCACATCCAGCAGCACCAGATCCGGCTGCATCTCATCAAATTTCTCCAGCGCCTCCTCGCCCGAGGCACAGATGCCCGTCACGAGGTAGCCGAGCTTCCCGAGCGATGCGGCCATGTCGCACCCGACGAGACCCTCGTTCTCGACGATGAGGATGCGGATGCGGTCAGTTC
>JBKCXA010000025.1:0-9959 GCA_046316935.1 Prosthecobacter sp. | reverse complement strand
CACCGATGGCTCCGTGTGGCAGCTCGCCTCGCTCCTGAATGTTCCAGGACAGCCCACGGAAACCACTGTGCGCTTCCTCAAAGACTGCAGCGCCAAGGCGCTCGTGAATCGAGAGGGCGGGAACCGTCTCGGCGCCCTCGGCGTCGCCAAGGCACCGTATCGCGACTGGACATGGACCCCGCTGAAACAGCCCATCGGCGGCCCGAACTTCATCGAGCTGCCAGATGGCCGACTCATCGCCGGTTCGCGGGGCTTTGGAGCCACGCCTGGCCCCCACATGGTGCTTTATAAGATGTCTGCCGCCGGTCTCGACCCGCTCATTGAACTGCCCAGCAGCGGTGATTGCAGCCACCCCGGCCTTTGGTGGAATGACGGCATGCTGCACGTCACCTACTACTCCAGTCACGAGGGCGGAAAGGCGGCCATTTACCACGCCAAGGTGCGGGTGAAGTGAGGGCTGGACCTGTGGGACTCGGTTGATGCCCCACCCCATGTTTGAAGCCTGGCAGCCCGGCCTGCCAACCGTTACCCATGTCCTGAACCATGAGGGAACCACCCCGGCGACGGCAGCCGCCATCCCCCCAAAGGCGTGGAAATCCCCGTTTGACTCCCGAGGCATCTTGAAACATATCAACGCATCCTGATACGTTGATTCGTTACTTTCACCCCAAACCTGAACCCACACACGCCCACTATGAGCGACTACAAAGTCAAAGACATCGCCCTCGCCGACTTCGGCCGTAAGGAACTCGACATCGCCGAAAGCGAAATGCCCGGCCTCATGGCCACCCGCGAGAAGTACGGCCCGAAAAAGCCCCTCGCTGGCGTCCGCATCACCGGCTCCCTGCACATGACCATCCAGACCGGCGTGCTCATCGAGACGCTGAAGGAACTCGGTGCCGACGTGCGCTGGGCCTCCTGCAACATTTTCTCCACCCAAGACCACGCCGCGTCCGCCATCGCCGCCTCCGGCACGCCCGTCTTTGCCTGGAAAGGCGAGACCCTCGAAGAATACTGGTGGTGCACCTGGCAGGCCATCATGTTCCCCGGCAACAAAGGCCCGCAGCTCATCGTCGATGACGGCGGCGACGTGACCCTCCTCATCCACAAGGGCTACGAGATGGAAAACGGCGACAAGTGGGTCGAGACCCCCTCCGACAACCACGAGGTGAAGGTCATCAAGGACCTCCTCAAGGACATCGCCAAGAAGCAGCCCGGCATCTTCCACGAGATCGTGAAGGAACTGAAGGGCGTCTCCGAAGAGACCACCACCGGCGTGCATCGCCTTTATGAAATGGCCAAGGCAGGCAAGCTGCTCTTCCCCGCCATCAACGTGAACGACAGCGTCACGAAGTCCAAGTTCGACAACCTCTACGGCTGCCGCGAATCCCTCCTCGACGGCATCAAGCGTGCCACCGACGTCATGATCGCCGGCAAAGTCGGCGTCGTCTGCGGCTATGGCGATGTGGGTAAAGGCTGCGCCTTCGCCCTCCGCGGCATGGGTGCCCAGGTCGTCGTGACCGAAATCGACCCCGTGTGCGCCCTTCAGGCCGCCATGGAAGGCTTCCGCGTCATGCCGATTGAAGACACCCTCGGCTGGGGCGACATCTACGTCACCACCACCGGCAACAAGGACATCATCCGCCTTGAGCACATGGAGAAGATGAAGGACCAGGCCATCGTCTGCAACATCGGTCACTTCGACAACGAGATCCAAGTCGATAAACTCAACGCCCGCGCGGACGTGAAGCGCCTCAACATCAAGCCGCAGGTGGACAAGTACACCTTCCCGGCCGGCAACAGCATCTTCATGCTCGCCGAAGGCCGTCTCGTGAACCTCGGCTGCGCCACCGGCCACCCGAGCTTCGTGATGAGCAACAGCTTCACCAACCAGTGCCTCGCGCAGATCGACCTCTGGGAAAACAAGGACAAGCGCCCCGTCGGCGTGACCGTCCTGCCGAAGAAGCTCGACGAAGAAGTCGCCCGCCTGCACCTCGCCAAGATCGGCGTGAAGCTCACCGTCCTCACCAAAGACCAGGCCGACTACATCGGCGTGCCCGTGGACGGCCCTTACAAGACGGATCACTACCGTTATTAATGGAGCGCGGACACTCCTGTCCGCTTCTTAAAATCACCACCCCCAAAACCCCAAAGCGCGTTCGGTCGAGAGACCGGGCGCGTTTTGGTTTCCGCCTGGAGACCAACGCATCAAGCCCACTTCTCGCACCTCAAACCGTTCACCCGCTTGAACTCATCCAGGTTGTTCGTCACCAAGTGCGCACTGAGCGCGAGTGCATGAGCGGCGATCAAAAGGTCGTTCGGCCCGATGAGCTTCCCTCTGGCCTCCAGGCCGCTTCGGACCTCGCCATACCTCCGGGCGGACTCACCGGCTTGAAAATCGAACTTCGCAAAAGGAGATAAAATCCGCTGCATCCGTGTCCGTTCGGTAGCCGGGTCATCCGCGCCACAGGCACCATATTCGAGTTCGGCGACTGAGATGGCGGACAGGCCGATCACATGGCCCTCGGCAGCGTGCTGCTTGCACTTGGCGAGGATGCGCCTGCCCGTCGCCTGCCGCTGGCGTTGTTTGTCAGACTTCGGTTCGACGATGCTCAGGCCGCGCATCATCAGGATCGTCGTATCGGTGTCGAGCAGGAAGATCATGCCTCCTCACCCCAGGCACGTTTTTCGAGCTTCATGCCCTTCCGGCGACCTTCCACGGCTTTGAAAAACGACTCCGAAAGCCCCTCACAAGCCTCCTCGCAGGCATCCCAGGGATCACGCTCCGAGATCAAGATGCCCTCTGGCACCCGGCGAAGCGTCACCGTGGCTCCCGACACACGAAAATCCTTCGGCAGCCGGATCGCCTGACTGCGCCCATTCATGAAAACTTTGGCTCTCGAACTCACGGCGCGGTCTATACCATCCGATAGCGCCAGAGGCGAGGAAATTGTTCCTCACCATCCTCACCAACGTCCCAGGCCGATTCCATCGGCGTGCCCGTCTATGGTCCTTACAAGACGGATCACTACCGTTGTAAGAGTGTGGCAGGCTTTCCCTTCGGGACTTCGTAGCCAGCCTGCCCCTCCGGCAGACACGAATGTCTGCCCCACACCCATCACCACCCCCAAAACCCCAAAGCGCGTTCGGTCGAAAGGCCGGGCGCGTTTTGGTTTTTGGAGCACGCTTTATCGACTATCTCTGAGCTGTTGTATCTAATCCGCATTTCTCACACATGCGGTGCTGTAGGCCGCCTCTGCGAGGCGGAAAGCCAGGTCACAGACCTGGCCTACAGGCCACAGGCTGACACGCTGCCTGGAGAGAGTGTGAGAAATACAGGCTAGCTAGCGTCTGGATCAGGTGAGTAGTCCAGCAGCCACCAGTTCCCGATTAATTTGGGCCATCTGTTCTTCAATGCTGACTGCGAATGGGATTTTGCTGACGCCATCGAAATCAGAATGCAGTTGGGTGCCTTGCTTCACGAGAAGCAAAACCCGGCTTGGCCCGAGCCGACCGACGAACCACCCCGTTTCAAAGATCACATTGGGTCGGGCTTGCTCGTGCTGCGATGTGTCTTTCTTCACTTGCACCATGTCGTCTGGCGTAAAGATGCAAATCGCGGCGATGATGGAAGCGGCAAAGTGCAGGATGCTTCCACCCAACAAGGCACCTCGCAGCTTCGTGGCCCAGTCTTGGGCACCGCGATCCACGAACTCCATCAGCTCCTTGGCCGAGGTGAGCGGCTTTGGGATGCCGTGCTCGGCATCGGCGGCGTGCTGGATGGCTTTCATCTCCGCGAGGCCTGCATCCGTGGGGCTAGCGAAGTTTGAAAGGTCACCAGTGACTTCTCCGGTGACGCTTTGGATGCAGCGCACCGGGGTTTCCAGCCAGCGATAGCCTTCCGTGGTCTTTTTGCCTTTCAGGTAGGGCATGCGATCCGCCTTGGCCAAGGCGATGACATCCGCCGTGCCTCCGCGGCCTGGGGAAATGCTTTTACCGCTGTCATCCTGAATCAAGACCGGTGGAGCCTCGACGCCATCCCACAGAGCGATGACCGCATCGGAGGCATAGACGATCTGGGAGCCGACATCGTAGTAGCAGTCATCCCGAAGCTGCGAACCGTGCGCGATCCGGAAAGTGGCTCCGCCGGTGCCTTTTTCGGCGAGGGCGATGAAGCGGCGGGCCTGCTGCAAATCGGCTTGGAATTCAGCACCTTGGAAATCCTCCTCAAAATGAGCCTGCGGCATGGGCAAAATGACATGCACTGGCATGCCGAGCGCCTCCGCCTCCCGCGCCGCGATGATATCGGCACCGGCTGCGACACCACAGAGAAACTCGGCGCGGCCTTGTTGAGCCTCCGCTTTGGTTTTCAGCGCCAGCAACTCCTGTCGGATGATGGGAGCCAGATGCGCCATCTCCGCACTCGTGCGGCCAGGAGTATCTTTCGGGCGGTGGCCGGTGAAGCCGATGATCCAGACGGGGGTAATCATGGTGGATGAGGGGAGACGCCCGATTGGAGCAAATCCCAAGCCGGAGGGCAAGGTGTGTTGTTCGGCGCTCATTCATCCCTCAAGGCGTGTCCGTGCGAAGGGCCGCTCCATGGGGATGCGCGTGGCTTTGGTGCGGGACGTGGCCGCGCCATGCGCTTCTCTTCTTGAAAACAGCCCTGTCTCCCGCATCATGGCCGCTCGTATGACGAAAACCGCCCGTTTCATCGCCTTCGCCGCCAGTCTGGCTCTCGTGTCGTGTCAGACCCCTGCTGACCCCGCCGCCAATGTGAGCGATCCGTATGCCTCGAACTACAACGACGGCTTCTACAATCCCTACCCCGGACAAGGTGGTCGCATGCAACCAGGCACCCCGCCACCTGCCTACCAGACGCCACCCGTGACCGCCGAGGCACCGCCGCCCGAGCCTCCTGCCAATCCGTATGCCTTTGGCGGTGCCGAATCGAAGCCTGCTGCCTCATCCACGAGCAGCACGAAGCCAAAGACTGTCGCCAGCAGCACCTCCTCGAAAAAGCCCACCACGAGCTCCTCGAAGTCGAAATCCAAGTCGAAGCCTAAATCCTCCAGCGGCTCGAAATACACCGTCGCGAAGGGTGACTCGCTCTACGCCATCGCTTTGAGGAAAAAGACCACCGTGGCCAAGCTAAAGGCCGCCAACGGCCTGAAGAGCGATCTCATCCGCCCCGGCCAGTCGCTGAAAATCCCCTGATTCAGGCCGTCATGGCTTGAATAAACCGGCTGCGTCCGGCGTCCGAAACCCGCCTTCACCCTGAAAATGTCCGCCGCCGCCCCTGCCGCGACTGATCCCGTCGAGCCGCTCGACGTCGATCTCGTCAAACGCAGCCAGGCGGGAGACACGCGTGCGTTCGACCTGCTCGTCACACGCTACCGGTCGAGGATTTACGCCATGACTTACCATCTCGTCCAAAATGAAACCGAGGCCTGGGACCTCGCGCAGGAGGCCTTCATCAAGGCCTGGCGGGCCATGCCCGGTTTCAAGCTGGACGCGGCCTTCTACACCTGGCTCTACCGCATCGCCCACAACGTCACCTACGACTGGTTGCGGAAGAAAAAGATCCAGGGAGATGGCGAGTTCGACGACGAGCGCACCGAGCACCGTGCCATGCCCGGCTCCCGCACCGCGCCGCAGGGCTTTGATGCGCCGGACCGCGCCATCAAACGCCAGGAACTCGGCCAGCGCATCAATGAGGCCATCGCCCGCCTCTCCGCCGACCACCGCCAGGCGATTGTGCTCAGAGAGATCGAAGGACTCTCGTATGAGGAGATCGCCGAAGTGATGAAGTGCTCCCTCGGCACCGTCATGTCGCGCCTGTTTTACGCCCGCAAGAAACTCCAGGAAATGCTCAAGGACACTTATGAAAACCCCGTCTGACGAAAACCACGACCTCCTCCGCTGGCTCGACGGTGAAATGACCGCCGCAGAACGCAGCGCCTTCGAGGCCAGCCTCAAGAACGACCCCGAGCTCGCCGCCGAGGCCGAATCCATGCGCCGCCTTAGCGAAAGCCTCAAGGCGCACCTTCCCGCAGAGATGCCCGTGCCGCACGCGGACTTCTTCAACTCGCAAATCCAGGTCCGCATCGCCCAGATGGAGGCCGAGGAGGCCCGCGAACGCGAAAAAGCCGCCGCCAACACCGCTGGCTGGCTGTCCTGGCTGCGCATGCCCTGGCTCGCCGGAGCCGCTGCGGCCGCGTTTGCCATCGCCGGGCTCGTTTGGACGCAAAACGGCTCCAGTGGCCGTTCCACCATTCTCAGCACCTACACGCCGAATCCCTCCGTGAAGGCTCAGGTCATCGAAAACGCCGAGGCCGATGCCACGGTCATCATGCTCGAAGGCCTCGCCCCCATTCCCGCTGACAAAAAGGTCGCCGGCTTCAAAGTGCATCACGCCGAATCCGACGCCGAAGTGGCCACCACGACGCTGTTTGATGAAAACGGCACGGTGATCGCCGTGGTGTCCAAGAATGCCAAAGGGCTGCCGACTTTGCTTCAATGATGAATGAGGAATTCAGAATGACGAAAGAATCTCCAAATCCGAAGCTCGAATGGCGTGCAAGCAAAGCGCGACGTGGCCATTCGTGCTTGGTGCTTCTTTCTTGCTGCGTCCTTCTGATTTCGTCATTCGCCTTCTCCCAGGCGCCCGCTCCGGTGCCAGTCACCAAGCCCGCCACCGACGGCAAAGTCTGGGGCGCTCTCATCTACGCCACGACCGACGCTGCGAAGCTCACCGGCAGCGCCGAGCAGATGCCGGCGAACCAAAAAGACCTCCCGGCACGTCTGGGTAAGGCTTTCACGCCCTACACGCATTTCGAGATCATCGGCCAGCACCTGCAGGATGTGTTCCGCGAGTATGAATCGTGGGTCGTGCCCTCACGCGATCTGTTCTTGAAGATCGACTCAAAAGGCCCGGCGGCCGATGGCGGCATGAATCTGCACCTCCAGGTCTGGCGGGAGCAGCAGGTGCTCGTCAAAACGGACGCCATCCTGCGTCCCGGCAGCCCGCTCTTCATCGGCGGGCCGAAATGGCGGGACGGGCAGCTGCTCTTCGTGCTCGACGTGGGGAAGAAGTAATCAGGTCGGAGCGGTTTCTTGTAGCTCCCATCTGGTGGACTGCGTAGTCTCCGGGCGACGATCATGCAACCGCACGCGCCCAACGCTCCCTGCTGCTGCGCCTCTCCGAAACCGGACGGGGCCGACAAGGCCGTTTGCAGCACGGCAGAGGCGAAATCAGCCGCCTACATCTGCCCGATGTGCGAAGGCATCGGCTCGGACAAGCCCGGTGCCTGCCCGAAATGCGGCATGGATCTCGAAAAGAACCCGCTCGCCGTCAGCAGCACGCCCGAGTGTTGCGGTGATGGCGGCGATGCGGAGTTGAAGGAGCTTTGGTGGCGGCTGCGCTGGGGTTCGCTCATGACTTTGCCAGTTGTGCTGCTCAGCATGGGCATGGATCTGCCGGTGATCCGCGACATCCCGGCGGATGCCTCCGCATGGATGCAGCTCGTGTGGGCCACGCCAGTGGTGTTTTGGTGCGGCTGGCCGCTGCTGGTGCGCTTTGCACGTTCGTTCGCCACGCTGAAGACGAACATGTTCACACTCATCGGCCTCGGCGTGCTCTCGGCGTGGGTTTACAGCACGCTCGTCATCGTGGCGCCGGATCTGCTGCCGCACAGCGGAGGTCACGGGCATGCGCCGGTGTATTTCGAAAGCGCCGCGGTGATCACCGTGCTCGTCATTCTCGGCCAGTTGCTCGAATCGCGGGCTCGTCGCGCCACCGGCTCGGCCATCGAATCGCTGATGAGGCTCGCTCCGCAGACGGCGTTGCTCGTGGAAGGATCGACGGAACGCGAGATCCCGCTCGATACCGTGAAGCCGGGCGATGTGCTGCGCATCAAGCCCGGCGGCAAAATCCCCGTCGATGGTCTCGTGCTCGAAGGCGTCTCCACCATCGATGAGTCGATGCTCACCGGCGAGCCGATGCCGGTGATGAAGAAAGCCGAGAGCCGTGTGACCAGCGGCACGGTGAATGGCAATGGCACGCTTCTGATGAAGGCCGAGCGAGTCGGCGCGGACACACTTTTGAGCCAAATCATTGCTCTCACGGCCCAGGCGCAGCGCAGCCGAGCGCCGGTGCAGCGGCAGGCGGATCGTGTTTCATCGTGGTTTGTGCCGGTCGTGGTCTTGATCGCGATTTTGACCTTCCTCGTGTGGTGGGAGTTCGGGCCACAGCCGAGCCTCGGCTTTGCCATCGTCAATGCCGTGGCCGTTTTGATCATCGCCTGCCCCTGTGCGCTGGGCCTTGCCACGCCGATGGCGGTGACGACGGGCATGGGCCGCGGTGCGCAGCTTGGCGTTCTCATCAAGGACGCCGAGACGCTCGAACGCCTCGGCACCATCGACACCATCATGCTCGACAAGACCGGCACGCTTACCGAGGGCAAACCGAGCGTCGTCGAGGTGCATCCCCTGCCCGGTTTGTCCGCCCGCGACCTCCTCGCCTGCGCCGCCGCGGTGGAAGCGGCGAGCGAGCATCCCATCGCCAGCGCCATCGTGGCCGCCGCGAAGGAGCGAAAGGTTCAGCTCGCCGCCGTGAAGGATTTTCAGGCCGTGCCCGGCGGCGGCGTGCTCGGCACCGTGGGAGAGACGGAGGTCTTCGTGGGCCAGGCCGCCTTCTTGAAGAAAAAAGGCGTCTTCATCGATGCCGAATGCGCCACGCGTTCCGCTGAGTTGCAGGCCAGCGGCTTCACCGTGGTGCTCGTCGTGCTCGATGGCCGCCCGCTCGGTCTCATCGCCCTCACCGACAAGATCAAAGAGAGCACCAAGCCCGCCATCGACGCGCTCCACGGCCTCGGTTTGAAGTTCAAGATGCTCACCGGCGATACCCGCTCCACCGCCGACCGCGTGGCGAAGGATCTGCGCATTGACGAAGTCGCCGCCGAGCTCTCCCCGCATGACAAACTGGTGCATGTGTATCAAATGAAGGAGCAGGGCCGCCACGCCGCCTACGTGGGCGATGGCATCAACGACGCTCCGGCGCTCACCGGCGCCGATGTCGGCATCGCCATGGGCACCGGCACGGATGCCGCGATGCACAGCGCCTCCGTCACCCTCGTGAAGGGCGATCTCCGCGCCCTCCACCGCGCCTTTACCCTCAGTCGAGCCACGCTGCGCATCATCCGGCAAAACCTCGCCTTCTCCTTTCTCTACAATGCCATCGGCATCCTCATCGCCGCCGGCGTCCTGTATCCCTTCACCGGCCGCCTCCTCAGCCCCATGCTCGCCAGCGTGGCGATGTCGATGAGCAGCCTGACGGTGATTCTGAACTCACTGCGTTTGCGCTGGTTCAAGTGATCGGCGGGCTTAGTTGGATACCACCTGCGGCTCTGCGCGTCGATTGAGGAACTGTCGGCTCTTCACGATCTCCAGCACGGCGGCGGAGAATTTGCCGTTGTTCGCTTTGAGCGAGGCCTGCATCTGCTGGAGGAGTTTTTTATCGCTGGGCAGGGTTTGGCGTCCCAAAGCGTAGCCGAGGAGTTTGCGGGTGAGCTGGGTGAGGAATTGAGGTTCGTTCTTTTTGAGATAGTCGCGCAGGCCGGTGAAGCCGGTGAATTTGCTGCCGTCGGTCATTTCGCCGGTGTCGTCGATCTTGCCGCCGGCCTCATCCGTGGCGCGGAAGCGACCGATGGGGTCAAAACTCTCCAGCGCGAAGCCGAGCGGGTCGATGCGTTCGTGGCAGACGGCGCAGGCGGAGTCGGTGCGGTGCTGCATGAGGGCCTCGCGGAGGGAGGAGGGCTTGCTGGTTTCTTTGAGCTCGGGGACGTTCGGTGGTGGCGGCGGGCTGCTGAAGCCGAGCACGACTTGATAAAGATAGTCGCCACGCACGACGGGGCTGGTGCGGTGCGGGCGGGAGGTCTTCGTGAGGATGGCACCCATGC
>JBKCXA010000024.1:0-4883 GCA_046316935.1 Prosthecobacter sp. | reverse complement strand
CTCCTGATATATGATCTCGCAGCAGACATTCGTTTTTGCAGTGACTGGGGCCGTTCGTTGCAGGCTGGAAAGCCTGCATCACTCTGTTTCAGCGTTCGCCCAATAGGCGAAAGTCCCCTCCTGAAGTCGCGCCTTCGTCGGATTCTCCCGAATGTAGTCACGAAACCGCTGCAACTGCGCCACGCTCCTCACCGCGTGATCGAAACTCTCGTCCATCCAAAGCGGGCCGCGTCGTCCCACCATCCGGTTGATCTCCCGAGCCGTGAAACCCTTCCAGCTCTTCAAAATCCCCGCCAACGAGCAAGGGTGTAGCAGACATTCCTGTCTGCCCGAACGTCCACCGACATTGCTATCTCCTGGGGCGCTCGTGCAGACAGGAATGTCTGCATCACATTCCGCTGCTGTCCCGGCATACGGACGCACCAGCACATGCAGGTGATTTGGCATCACCACGAAGCAATCCAGATCATATCTTTGACCCGCGAAGTGTTGCAGAGCCTTCACCACCACCTCCCGGCACTCCAACCGAGCCAGCCAGCACGACCCGTGCCCTTCATCCGCCCACCGCTCCAAGCGACGTTCAAACTGCTGGTCATACGTTCGCTGCGTATCGGCATCCCAAGGCTTTGGATGAGCATGGAGAAAGACCTCCCGCTCCGCCCTCCACTGCCTCAACACCTCCAGCGGAACCGAATCACCGAGTCTCCAAGTGACGAAGTAAGTGCAGCCCGGCTGCTCCCGATGCGGCAGCCTCCGCTGAGTCTGCGTGAACTCGACCTCGGGTTCGTAAGGTTTAAACGGCAACTTCATGCTTTAAAGTGTGATGCAGGCTTTCCAGCCTGCAACGAACGTCTCCCGGCTTTCTTGATGCCCCTTGGCCAATCGTGCAGGCTAGAAAGCCTGCATCACACTCCTTGACCCAATCCTGACAAACTTGCTTCCGATACCTGATGGCCTGCTGACAAGTTTTTGCGTCATACTCGGCGAATGCGTGTTCATCCCCATCAACCATGAAAGCTATCCGCTATCTCTGCTGCGTCCTGTTCGCCTCCGGCGCCTTCGCCGCCGCGCCACCGAACATCCTTTTCATGCTCTCCGATGATCAGGCCTGGAGCGGGCTGTCCTGCCAGATGCACCCGGACATGCCGGACTCGAAAAGCAGCATCGTGCAGACGCCGAACATCGCGCGACTCGCAGAGCAAGGCATGAGATTCAGCGCGGCGTATGCGCCCGCGCCGGTGTGCTCGCCGACACGCATCAGCTTGCAGACGGGACGCAATCCGGCGGCGCTGGGATGGACCAAGGCGGCACCGGCGGAGATGGGTCATCGTTTGATCGAAGGCGACAATCGCAAGAGCATCCGCGATGACGAGGTCACGATCGGGCAGATGCTGAAGTCCGCTGGCTACGCCACCGCCCACTATGGCAAATGGCATCTCTCAGGCGGTGGGCCCGCCGCGCACGGCTACGACGAAAGCGATGGCGATACGGGCAATCAAGACGCTGCACCGCATCTGCCGCCAAACCCGGTGGACATCTTTGGCATGGGCACCCGAGCCGTCGAGTTCATGAAGAAGAGCCAGGCGGCCAGGAAACCGTTCTTCATCCAGATGAGCTACAATGCGCTGCATTATCCTGAAAACGCGACTCCCGCGTTGGTGGAGAAGTATCGTAAGCTTGCCGGCGGCAGAGACGACAAGGAAGTCGGTCGCGCAGCCATCGCGGAGGATCTGGATCGCGGTGTGGGCGAGTTGCTGGCCAAGCTGGATGCCATGGGCCTCTCCAAGAACACCCTCGTCATCTACATGTCCGACAATGGCGGCTCGAACCGCCGCACGCTGAATGGCGGCAAGGGCGATGTGTGGGAGGGCGGCATCCGCGTGCCGCTGATCATTCGCGGACCCGGCATCGCGCCGAACTCGTGGTGCCATCAGCGCGTCGTCGGCTATGATTTCTTCCCGACCTTCTGCCGCTGGGCCGGTGTGAAGTCTCCGCCGCCAACGCAGCTCGAAGGCGGCGACATCACCCATCTGCTCAGCGGTTCATCCGATCCCGTGAAACGATCTCGCGAGGCATTGGTCTTCCATTTCCCGCATTATCAAGGCGACTCCCCGCACTCGGCGATCCTCAGCGGCCACATGAAGCTCATCCACTTCTACGAAACGGGCGAAAACCAACTCTTCGACCTCCAAGCCGACATCGGCGAGACGAAGAACCTCGCCGCCAAACAACCCGAACTCACCGCCAAGCTCTCGAAGCAGCTCGCGGACTACTTAAGCGAAGTAAGAGCCGAAATGCCGAAGCCCAATCCGAACTACGATCCAAGCAAGGAGCCCGCAAGGAAGGGCGGTGGCAAAGGTGGGAAGAAAGGAGGCAAAAAGCCATGAAACCGATTTTCGTATCCTTTGGATTCACCGCGCTCGCCTTGTTGCTGATCGCCGCTGCGCCGGAAGAAAAACCGAAGGGTGGAGGCAAAGGCGGCGCAGGCCAAGGAGGGCAGGTCGAGCCTGCGGTAGTGCCGCCGTATCTCTTCAATGTGTGGCTTTGCAGGCCGGGCGCGGAATCCGTGACGGTCAGCGTGCTGGCATGGGAGGATTTGGAGGCTTTCATCGAGTATGGCGAGGGATTGAAGACGGCTGCGGTGAAGCTGAAGGCTGGCGTGCCGCAAAACCTCGTGCTGGGCGGTCTGAAGCCCGACACGGCTTACAACTACCGGCTGACTTATCGCCGCGCGGGTGGCGAGGCGGTGCAGGATGTGATGCGTAGCTTTCACACCCAGCGGAAGGCAGGATCGAGCTTCCGCTTTGTCATGCAGGCGGACTCGCATCTCGACAACAACACGGACGTGCGGGTTTACCAGCAATCGCTGGCGAACATGCTCGCCGACAAGCCCGACTTCATGATCGACCTCGGTGACACGACGATGGTGGACAAGTTTGGGCAGTTCTTCCGTCGGTCGGAGTCGCAATACAAGGCGCAGCGCTACTACATGGGTCGAATCGCGCACAGCGTGCCCATTTTCATGGTGCTGGGCAATCACGATGGCGAGCGTGGCAGTGATCCGGACATGTCCGAGTGGTCACTCGGCATGCGTCACACCTACTTTCCGAACCCGACGGATGGGAACGACAAGCACAGCTACTTCGCGTTTGAGTGGGGAAATGCGCTCTTCATCGGCCTCGATCCCTTTTGGTCCACCATGCGGCGCGGAGCCTCGGGCTGGGACATGACACTCGGCGAGACGCAGTATCGCTGGCTGTCCCAAACGCTTGCGAGCAGCAAGGCGGCGATGCGTTTTGTGTTCATCCATCACCTCGTCGGCGGTCTGGGCCGCGACGTGCGTGGTGGAGCCAAACCTGCGGCCTACATGGAGTGGGGCGGCAAAAACGCGGATGGCACCGAGGGCTTCAAACAGAACCGTCCTGGCTGGGAAATGCCGCTGCATCAGCTTTTCGTGAAACACGGCGTGAACATCGTCTTCCACGGTCACGACCATCTTTTCGTCAAAGAAGAGCTCGATGGCATCACCTACCAGGACGTGCCGCAGCCCGGCCACCCGAGCGGCGGCACCCGCAGCGCCGAAGAATACGGCTACGGCGGCGTCATCCTCGGCAGCAGCGGCCACGTGCGCGTCACGGTGGAGGCGAATGAGGCCAAAGTGGACTACGTGCGCAGCATCGTGCCCGGGGTAACGCGTGCAGATCTCGAAAACGGCGCGGTGGAGCACAGCTACACGGTGAAGCCGCGGCGCTGACAGCTCTTCGAGTGCACTTCCACCTTGCTCCTTCTCCTCCGCTGATGAAGGAACAGCGCATGGACCGCGATGATTTGCCGCTCGACCGCCGATTGAGGCAGGAGATTTTGTATGCGCGTGAGCGTGTGTATCGCTTCGGGCAGGCGACTCCGATGGAGCGCCTCATTTTGCCGGGAAACGAGCCGGGGCCGGAGATCTGGGTGAAGCGCGAGGATCTCTCACCCGTGAAGAGCTACAAATGGCGCGGCGCGTGCAATCGCATGGCGCAGCTCACGCCGGAGCAACGCGAGCGCGGCGTGGTGACGGCCTCCGCGGGCAATCACGCGCAGGGCGTGGCCCTCGCGGCCAAAACGCTCGGTATTCGCGCCCGCATCCACATGCCGCGCTCGACGCCAAAAGTGAAACAAAACGCCGTGCGGCATCATGGCGGCGATTTCGTGCAGATCGTGCTCACGGGCGACAGTTACGACGAGGCCGTGCTCGCGGCTCGCGAGCATGAAAAGGCCAGCGGCGCGGTCTATGTGCATGCTTACGACGATCTCGCGGTGATGGCCGGTCAGGGCACGCTGGCGGATGAAGTCGTGCTTTCGGGCCATGGGCCGTTCGATGCGGCGTTTTTGCAAATCGGCGGCGGCGGCATGGCTTCGGCCACGGCGGACTGGCTCAAAACCTACTGGCCCGGCATCGAGATCATCGGCGTGGAAGGTGTGGGCCAGGCGTCGATGAAAGCGGCCATTGAAACGGGCCATCCCATTGAGTTGCATGACCTCGACATCTTCTGCGATGGCACCGCCGTGCGCAAAGCCGGTGCGCTGCCCTTTGAAATCTGCCGCTCGATGCTCAACCGCATCGCCACCGTGACAAACGCGGAGGTCAGCGCCGCCATCCGCGTGCTGTGGGAGACCTTGCGCTGCATTTCCGAGCCGAGCGGCGCGATGGGACTCGCTGCCGTGCTCAAGGAACGCGCCGCATTCGCCGGCAAAAAAGTGCTCATCGTCATCACCGGCGCGAACATCGACTTCCTCCAACTCGGCCTCATCGCGCAAAGCGAAGGCGCGGCCAGCACGGTCTCGCGCACACTGCGCATCAACATCCCCGAGCGACCCGGCGCGATGCTATCGCTGCTCGA
>JBKCXA010000023.1:0-13405 GCA_046316935.1 Prosthecobacter sp. | reverse complement strand
GGCTTACAAGCAGCGCGATGCGCTGGCACCTTGGGCGCAGTGGGGCTCCGGCCTCGAGGCGCAGGCGGTGCAGCAGATGGCGAACGCTTGTGCGCTGCCGGTGGCGGTCGCGGGGGTGTTGATGCCGGATGCGCATGTGGGCTATGGGCTGCCGATCGGTGGCGTGCTGGCCACGGAAGGCTGCGTGATCCCTTACGCGGTCGGTGTGGACATCGCGTGTCGCATGCGGCTCTCGGTTTATGATCGAAAGGCGGGCACCATCGCGGGTCAGAAGGACCGGCTGGCGAACATCCTCGAAAGCGAGACCTGCTTTGGCATGGGCGGCGCGTTCAAGGTGAAGCGTCAGCACGAGGTCATGGACGATGACTGGGATGTCTCGCCGATCACGCGACGCTTCAAAGACAAGGCCTGGGCGCAGCTCGGATCGAGCGGCTCCGGGAACCACTTTGTCGAGTTCGGTGCCTTTGACGTGAATGCGGAGCAGTCCGCCGCGCTGAAGGAATCCGGCTTTGACGTGCCACCGGGAGAATACCTCGCGCTGCTGAGCCACAGCGGCTCGCGGGGCACGGGGGCGCAGGTTTGCCAGCACTACAGCCGCATCGCGATGGATCGTCGCTACGATCTGCCGAAGGAGATGAAGCACCTCGCGTGGCTGACCTTTGAGGAAGAGGCGGGCCAGGAATACTGGGCCGCCATGAACCTCATGGGCCGCTACGCCGCGGCGAATCATGCGCTCATCCACAAACGCATCGCGAAGAAGGTCGGCGCACATGTCGTGCTCGACATCGAGAACCATCACAACTTCGCCTGGAAGGAAACGCATCTCTTCGAAGGCACCGAACGCGAGGTCATCGTGCATCGCAAAGGGGCGACACCGGCCGGCGAGGGCGTGCTCGGGGTCATTCCCGGCTCGATGGCCACACCTGGCTACGTCGTGCGCGGCAAAGGGAAACCCGAGTCGCTCCACAGCGCCTCGCACGGTGCAGGCCGCGTGATGAGCCGCTCCGCCGCCAAGCAGAGCTTCACCTGGAGCGCCGTGAAAAAGCAGCTCGCCGCCGCTGGCGTCGAACTCCTCAGCGCCGGCATCGATGAGGTGCCCGGTGTGTACAAAGACATCCACGGTGTCATGGCCGCGCAGACGGACCTCGTGGAGGTGCTCGGGGAGTTTCGGCCTCGTATTGTGAAGATGTGCCCCGAGGGACCGGCCGAGGACTGAGTCGCTACGCTCCAATGACGAATGAAGTCTGAATGCCGAAGCTCGAAGGACGGACTGAGTGCCCCATCAGGCATTCGTCATTCCTCATTCTGATTTCGTCATTTTCCAGCTCCGCAAACACCTCAAACCCACTTTTAAGCTATGAATGACATCCTCAACAAAAGCACCGTCCTCGTTCTCAACCGCAACTGGCAGGCCATTGGCGTGAAAACGCCGATGGAGGCCTTCAGCATGATCGCGGGTGGCGCGGCGACAGCTCTGGATATCGAAACGGGCGGCCACATCCGTCCGGTGACATGGACGGAGTGGCTCACGCTGCCCGTGCGCGAGGGCGACAACGTCATCGGCACCGTCAAAGGGCCGGTGCGAGTGCCTTCCGTGCTCGTGCTGGCGAAATTCGACAAGGTGCCCAAAAAGCGCCCGAAATTCGGTGTGCGCGGCATCTGGGAACGCGATGGCGGTGTGTGCCAATACACCGGTCGCAAGCTGCGCCCGCATGAAGGCAACATTGATCACATCGTGCCGCTTTCTCGTGGTGGGCCGACCTCGTGGGAAAACTGCGTGCTGGCCGACAAGCGGGTGAATAGCCGTAAAGGGGCCAAACTGCCGGCCGAGGCCGGTTTGAAGCTGCTGCGTGCTCCAAGCGTGCCGCGTGAGGTGCCGGTGACGCTGCTGATCAAGAACACGCATCGGGTGAGGGAATGGGAGATGTTCCTGTCGGAATGACGAAACCAGAATGAGGAATGACGAAGGCCGCCAAGGATGACTTGGCGGCCTTTTTGCGAGTGGAGCGGGAGGATCGACCCGCCCACATCGCTACGCGAAGCGTTGCGGGCGGGGGGCGAGTTCGAGTAGGAGGACGAGGACGAGGACGATTTTTTGAGGCGAGGCTGGCAGGGTGGTTTGTTCACGCTAAAAGCTGTGGCGCATGGATTGGCTCACCGAAAACACCCTTTTACCCGCGGACGCATGGATGCTCGTGCTGGCGTTGCTGGGGTCGATGTGCATCGGGATGTCGAAGGCGGGGCTTTCGGGGACTTCGACGCTGAATGTCGTTTTGATGGCCAAAATCTTCGGCGCGAAGGAATCGGTCGGAATCATCCTGCCGATGCTGATCGCAGCGGATTTCATGGGCTACTTCATCAACCGCAAAGGCGGCACGTGGAGACGCATTTTGCCGATTTTGCCGCCAGCGATCGCGGGCGTGATCGTGGGCTGGTTTTTGCTCGGCACTTTCGACAACTCATCTGCCCGCATCGTGATCGGATGGATCATCATCGCGCTGCTGATCTTCAACTGGCTGCTGAACAAGCGCCGTCAGGATTTTCTGGCGCTGACGGAGCACAAGGGCTTCACCTGGGCGATGGGTTTCCTCGCGGGCGTGGTCACCATGCTGGCGAATGCGGCGGGGCCGGTGATGACGGTTTATCTGCTGGCCCAGCATTTGGAGAAAAAGGAGCACCTGGGCGTTTTCAGCCGCTATTTCCTCTTTGTGAACCTCTTCAAGGTGCCCTTCAGCGCCGACTTGGGCATCATCCATGCAAAATCGCTCATGACGAACCTCACACTGATGCCCGGTGTGATCCTGGGCGTGTTTCTCGGCTGGTGGATCCTCAAAAAGCTGCCGCAGAAACTGTTTGAGAACGTCCTCTTCTGGATGACCGCGTTTGCGGCGGTGTGGCTGATCCGGGGTTGAGGGCGTGAACCCTGTTTCGCTGGAACAGGGCAACTTTGGGCGGAGATCGTGACTTGTGACGACGTACAAGCTCGCCATAGAAACCGCCCCCACCACCTCCCCAGACATGCGACTCCAAGACCAGGTCATCCTCATCACCGGCAGCACCACAGGCATCGGCGAGCACATGGCGCGTCGCTTCATCAAAGAGGGCGCGAAGGTCATCTTGCATGGCCGTGATGCGGCTCGTGGCCAGGCCTTGCGAAAAGAGCTCGGCGAGGACAAGGCGGCCTTTTGTCAGGGCAGCCTCGAAGATGCCTCGTATCCCGAAAAACTCGCCGCAGATGCCATCGCCGCCTTCGGGAAGGTCGATGCGCTGGTGAACAATGCCGCGCTGACCATCCGTGGCCGCATTGACACGACTGACGCGGCCTTTTTTGATCGCATGATGGCGGTGAACGCCCGTGCGCCGATGCTGCTCATTCGCGCCTTGCTGCCGGAGTTGAAGAAAAACACCGGTGTCGTGCTGAACATCGGCTCCGTGCTGGCGCACTGCGGCCAGGCGAATATGCTGGCCTACTCGATGTCCAAAGGTGCCCTCATGACGATGACGCGCAACCTGGCCGACTCGCTCGGCATGGACCGCGTGCGTGTGAACCAACTCAATGTCGGCTGGACCCTCTCGGACAACGAATACCAGGTGAAAATCAGTGACGGCCTTGGCGAAGGCTGGCCGGAGCGACTGGCTCCCAACCTCATACCGATGGGCCGCCTTTTGATGCCGGAGGACATTGCCGCCGCCTGTGTGTATTGGGTCGGGCGAGAAAGCTATCCCGTCACCGGCACTGTCGCCGAACTGGAGCAGTATCCGATCATCGGCCGCTACGCGAACGCTGAGGGTGATGAGAAGAAATGACGCCCTGCACGTTGTTCACGCTTCAGCGTGACGACCGTTTTTACACGCTAAAGCGTGAACAACATACCCACCACACAAGACCATGAAACTGATCCGCTTTGGAAACCCTGGAGAAGAAAAGCCCGGCCTTCAACTCGACGATGGCCGTCGCATTGATGCGAGCGCGTTTGGCAGCGACTACGATGAAAGATTCTTCGGGGGCGATGGCTTGGAACGACTTGCCGCGTGGGCGAAAGCGAATGCGGCTTCCGCGCCCACGGTGGATGCGAGCACGCGCCTCGGTCCGTGCATTGCGCGTCCGAGCAAGATCATCTGCATCGGTCTGAACTACGTCGATCACGCCAAGGAGAGCGGTATGCCGATTCCGGCGGAGCCGATCGTGTTTTTCAAGGCGACGAGCGCCATCTGCGGCCCGAATGACAACGTCGTCATCCCGAAGAACTCAAAGAAGAGCGATTGGGAGGTCGAGCTGGCCTTCGTGATCGGCAAAAAGGCCAGCTATGTGACCGAAGAGGACGCCATGAGCCATGTGGCCGGTTACTGCGTTCACAATGACTACAGCGAGCGCGAATGGCAGCTCGAGCGCGGCGGCCAGTGGGTGAAGGGCAAGAGCTGCGACACCTTCGCACCGCTCGGGCCCTACCTGGTGACGAGCGACGAGATCCCCGATCCGCAAAATTTGAAGCTCTGGCTTAAGCTCAACGGCAAGACGATCCAGAACAGCAGCACCGCGCAGATGATCTTCGGCGTGAAGACGCTGGTGAGCTACCTGAGCCAGTTCATGAGCCTGCTGCCGGGTGACATCATCACCACGGGCACGCCTCCCGGCGTCGGTCTCGGCTTCAAGCCAGATCCCGTTTTCATGAAGCCGGGCGACGTCATCGAGCTCGGTGTCGAAGGCCTCGGCGAGCAAGGCCAGACAGCGGTGGCTTGGGCGTGAGTCCGAGCTGTTGAGGCATCGTTTCTTTAACCTCCTGGCACGGTCAGCGGACGGCCGTTGTCCTTGGGGCCGAGTTTCATGAAGTAGGGCACGGCACGTCGTGCCCAGGCGGTGGCATCGGGGAAATCTCCGGCGCTTTCGCCGAAGGTGCTGCGGAGCATGTCGGTGTCGATGATGCCGGGGTTCATGGGGATGACGGCCACTTTGCCGCCGGTGTCCTGGGCGGTGGCCATGCTGAGGCCTTCGATGGCATATTTCGTGGCGCAGTAGGGCGCCACGTCGGCGGCGGTGCAGCGGCCCCAACCGGAGGAGAAGTTCACGATCACACCGCTGCCGCGTTTCAGCATGGCAGGCAGCAGATGACGCATCATGGCGGCGGTGCCTTTGATGTTGATGTCGATGATGCGGCTGAAATCCTCCGCGCTGGTTTCCCAAAGAGGCGCGTTGGCATTGATGATGGCGGCATTGTTGAGCACGAGGTCCGGCGGGCCGTGTTTTTCGAGGATCAAGGCGCAGAAGGTCGCCACGTCGGTTTCACGCGAGACATCGCAGCGGGTGAAAAGATGCGGTGCGGGCCATTTTTGGCTCAAAGCGCTGATTTGAGCCTCGTCGCGGCCACAGCCGGCGATCTGCCAGCCAGCCTCGACAAAGAGCGGGATCATGGCGCGTCCGAGACCGCGGGTGCAGCCGGTGATGACGACGGTTTTGGGCTTCATGCTCATGGCGGGGAAGGGAAGAGAGCGGGCAGATAGACGGCGCGTGGGCATTTGTCGATGGCGGCGCTGGCTCTTGACCCGCCGGACGAACTCGCCTTGATGCGCGGCGGTTCACCGAACCGTCCTCAACCCAACACCCCGCACCCCTATGGCCCTCTCCGTCGGCTCCAAAGCCCCCTCCTTCACCCTCAAATCGAAATCCGCCTCCGGTCTCGCCGATGTCACGCTGCCCATCGCTGGCAAGAACACCGTCATCCTCTTCGTCCCCCTGGCCTTCACCGGCGTGTGCACGCAGGAGTTCTGCGACATCACCGCTGGCCTTTCCGCCTACACCGACCTCGGCGCGGAAGTGATCGGCGTCAGCGTGGACAGCCCCTTCGCTCAAGAAGCCTGGGCACAGAAGGAAAAGATCGGCATCACCCTTGTGAGCGACCTCAACAAGGAAGCCACCAAGGCCTATGATGTCGTCTTCCCGGCCCTCGCTGGCATCGGCGACACCTCCGCCCGCGCCGCCTTCGTCGTCGATAAGAACGGCGTCATCCAATACGCCGAGCAGACCCCCACGCCGAAGGATCTCCCGAACTTCGACGCCGTGAAAGCCGCTCTCGCGAAGCTCGCCTGATCACCGCGCTGACTTTTCACACCGCCACCCGGCCCTCGCGGTCGCGTGGCGGTTTTTTTTTGGGTGGGGCAGGGGGGCGTGGAGTCATCAATCAGCGCCGAACACACGAACTCGCAGGTCACGCAGGGTGAAGAGTCCTTCTTTTCCTTCTGGAGCCTCCAACCCGCGCATTTTTCTCGCCCCGTCTTGGCGTTTCTCGCCAAATCGCCCTCGCTTTGCCTTAAAGATCGCCTCCACATACCCGCGACTCCCCAGCACCGCCCCGTCCGTGAAGTAGCGCACTTTGCACCTCAACACCTCCGCTACGGGCAACCGTCCTCCCTTCGAGAGAACCTTCCGCGCCTCTTCACGGCTGATTTTGCCGCCTGCTTTCCCCGCCTGCCCCCAGGTAAAGAGCAGCCTCCGGTAATGCTCAATCAGCCCCTGCTCTGGCCTTACCCCCTGCAATTGCGCCCGCGAAGCCACCTCCAGTCCCCGCCTTGCCATCACCACCCCGGCCACCGCTTGGGCATAGCCGCACCAGCGGTAGTCCTTCGGATCCTTCACCAGACCTGCCCGCACAGGATTGAGGTCAATGTAAGCTGCGGTCATCGCCAGCGCATCCCCACCGCCCTCCACCAGCGTGCTTTTATACCGCTCCTCCCACAGCGTGCCCTTGCGACCATGCTGTTTGTTGAACCACTGGGTGAAGCGCTGCTTGAGTGATTTCATGAAGGCGCTGATGTCCCACATCCGTGCCGTCCACGAGTTCAGCACCCGCTGGGCCGCCTCGGGAGCGCCCGCCTCACGGAGTTGCTGGAGTTGCACCCGAACCAGATACGCCGTGGTCTTGCCCAGCGATCCTGCAATAATGCGCAGCACCTCTTCTTCTCCTGGCATGACTTCCGGGCGCTGCGGCACCTCGACGAGGAGGTGAAAGTGGTTGGAGAGCACGCAGAAGGTCACCACGCGCACCTGGCAGAGCTTTTCATACATGCGCATGAGGGCGGAGAACATCTCGCGCTCAGGTCGCTGGAGGACAAAGTCACGGTTCACGATGCGGGAGACGCAGTGGTAGTAGGCGGTGGGATGATCGGCGGGCGCCTTGAGCCTAGGTTGTCGCATGCCCCGCCGGTAGCCGGATCTCCCGAGATGCGCAAGCGCTATCTAATAAAGGGACAGACCTTTTATAAGATCAACGCCCAAGGCCTATGTCGTCTTCCCGGCTCGCCTCATCAGTGCCGAAGCCTTTTTGCGCCATCACCCGGCTTTCGCGGCGGCGTGGCGTTTGTTTTTGAATGGAGCGCTTGAGTGCTGGGGCATCGCATCACCCCGCTACTCCAATGCGCCCCCCCCCGGAATCCGCTCACTCCACGTTCTGCACCTGCTCTCGGATCTTCTCGAGTTCCGTCTTGGCGGTGACGACGTGGTGGGCGATCTCGGCTTGGTTGCACTTTGAGCCCATGGTGTTGAACTCGCGGAAGAACTCCTGGAGCAGGAAATCGAGGCTGCGGCCTACCGGTTCGCTGGAGGCGAGGTAGGTGCGGAATTGCTTCACATGACTGGCGGCACGGGAAAGCTCCTCGGAGATGTCCGTGCGGTCGGCGAAGAGGGCGATCTCCTTCACGAGGCGTTCGTCATCGAGCGGCAGCGGCAGGCCGGCATCCTCCAAACGCTGGCGGAGGAGCTTGCGCTGCGTTTCCGGCACAGTGACGGCTTTTTCGCGAATGGAGGCCAGCAGGCCTTCGATGCGGCTCAGGCGGGATTCCATCTCCTCACGGAGGTGAGCCCCTTCTGTTTCACGCATGGCGTTCATCTGCTTCAACGCGGCAGAGACGGCCTCGTCGATCAGCGGCCAGGCCTGCTCTGCGGAGGTTTCCGCCTGCTGGAGGCCCACGACACCCGGCAGACGCATCAAATCATGCAGCGAGACCTCCGCGGGGATCTCCAGCTTCAGAGCGAGGGCGTGCAGCGCATGGTAATACTGCTGCGCGAGAGCATGATCGACATTCACCGCGTTCGCCGAGCCTTCGCTGGCTGATTCGGAGCGCACGGTGACATTCACGCGACCGCGGGACACGCTGGCAGCCACCAGATTGCGCACTTGGGCTTCAAGTTCCGAAAGCTCCCTCGGCAGGCTCACCGCCGCTTCGAGCTGCTTGCGGTTCACCGAGGCGCACTCCGCCGTCCAGGACACGTCATCACGCCGTGCCTCGCCCCGCCCAAATCCTGTCATGCTTTTCATCCGGGCAGGTAGAGTGGAAAGGGAGTGGCGGCAAGGATGAAGGCTGGCGCAGGCCGCGCATCTTCCGCGCAGCCCTTCCCAAGAACCTCCCGCCTTCATCCTTGCGAAAAGCCCCCTCGCTCGCGAGTATCCGCCCCCGTTTCCGCCCATGCCTCTCACCTCCATCCTCCTGCTCGCCGCCACGCTGGCCTTTGCCGCGGCGGTGGTGCAGGCTCTCAAGGCGCTGAAATCGGGACGCTGGAAGCAGGGGAAGACCCAGCTCATCCTCATGGCCGCTGGTTTTGGACTGCAAACAGCCTTCCTCTACTACCGCGGCCAGGAAGTGGGCCAGTGCCCGATGAAGAGCCTCGCGGACATCCTGGTCTTCATCGGCTGGAGCGTGGTGTTGCTCTATTTCCTCGTCGGCTCCGGCTTTCGCCTGTCCTTGCTCGGCGTCTTCACCGCGCCGCTCGTCACGATCATGCAGAGCATCGCGCTCGTGCATGGCTTCCAGCCCTATGCGGTGAAGGGGAAAATCAATGCGCTGGTCGAGTTGCATGCGGCAGTGGCCTTGATCGCCTACGCGGCCTTTGCGCTCGCCTGCATCACCGGGGTCATGTACCTTGTCCAGGAGCGTCTTTTGAAGCAGCACCGCATCGGCGGGTTGTTTTATCAGCTTCCGCCGATCCAGGGTCTCGCGAAGGCCATCCAGCGCCTCGTGGGTCTCGGCCTCGTGCTGCTCAGCGCCGCTCTCGGCATCTCCTTTGCGCTGCAAACGACTGTCTCGAATCCAAAGCTCGTCTTCTCGTGGATCGTTTGGGCGCTTTACGCGGTGATTTCCTTTCTCATGTGGCGTCATGTCACCTCACCGCGTCGCACCGCCTGGCTGGCTGTGGTGGGCTTTGTGCTGCCGTTTATCTCGTTGTGGATCGTGACGCATGCCTGATCCCGCCGACAACAACTCCCGCGCCACCGGCACCCTCGTCTGCGTCGGCCTGAACTACAAAACGACGCCCGTCGAGGTGCGTGAGCTTCTGGCCTTCCCCGAGGCTGCCGTGCCGCAGGCGGTGAAAAACATCCGCGAACTGCCCGGCTTTGGTGAAAGCGTTGTCCTGAGCACCTGCAACCGCGTCGAGCTCTACGCCTCCCACGAGCTGCCTGAGGCACCGCAGAGCCATGACGCTCTTCGCGACTACCTGGTGCGTCATTTTCAGCTCCAGCCTGAACACGCCGAGGCCATGGTGCTCTACAAACTCGATGCCGCAGAAGCTGCGAGGCATCTCTTCCGGGTCGTCAGCGGCCTCGACTCGATGGTGCTGGGCGAGACCGAAATCTTCGGCCAGGTGAAAGCCGCCTACAAAACGGCGCTCGACCACGGCACCACCGGCAAGACGCTCAACAAGCTCTTCCAGCAGGCCTTCACCGTCGGTAAACGTGTCCGCAACGACACGATGATCCAGCGTGGCAGCACCAGTGTCGGCAGCGTGGCCGTCGATCTCGCGGAGAAGGTGCACGATCTCAAAGAATGCCGCGTCATGCTCGTCGGTGCCGGTGAGATGAGTCGCACCTGCGCCCAGAGCCTGCTCTCGCGCGGCGCGAAGAGCATCATCGTCAGCAATCGCAGCTACGACAAGGCCGTGGAGCTCGCCGAGGAGATGAAAGGCCGTGCGATGAAGTTCGATGAATGGGAGCACGCCCTGCATGAGGTGGATGTCATCATCTCCAGCACCAGCGCCCCGCATTTCGTCATCAAGCCGGAGCAGATCGAGCAAACCATGCGCAAGCGCCGCTGGGACCCGCTGCTCATCATCGACATCGCCGTGCCGCGTGACGTCGATCCCGCCGTGAACGACATCGAAGGCGTCTATCTCTACGACATCGACGCCCTCCAGGCCATCGCCGACGACGGCCGCCGCGAGCGTGAGCGTCAGCTCGCTCTTTGTGAGAAGATCATTGAGGAGCAGCTCGCGAAGTTTGGGTTTGTGGGAGCGTGAGGTGGGTCAAGAAGGTCAAGGCATGGTCAAGAGGTCAAGGGGTCAAGAGGGTGACCTTGACCTGCTTGACCGACGCAGTCTTGACTCCTTGACGCTTTCAGCTCTCCTCACTTCGCCTTCTTCTTTTTCGGCACTCCGCCCTTCGGGCTTTGGAAGGTCGGCGCGATGGTGCCTTTTTCCCATTCGGTGATGGCGGTGAGGAGTTCGGCGACAACCTGCGGCTTCTCGGCGGCGATGTTTTTGCTCTCGCCGATGTCGGTGGCGAGGTCGTAGAGCTCGGGGGCGGCTTTGCCGATGCGGACGAGCTTCATGGGGCCACGACGCACGGCGTTCGTGCCGCCAGGGCCGCCGGTGCGCCAGAAGAGCAGGTCATGTGGCGCGGTGGTCTTTTCGCCGGTGAGGAAGGGGAGGAGGTTTACGCCATCGAGATTACCCGGCGAGGTGGCCTCCGCGGCGGCGAGGGCGGTGGGCAAGAAATCGAGCGATATGACCGGCTGATCATAAACGCCTGGTTTGATCTTCGCAGGCCAGCTCACGAGGAAGGGCACGCGCATGCCGCCATCGTAGAGATCACCCTTGGCGCCGCGGAGAGGTGTGTTGTCGGTAAAGTTCACGCCGGTTCTTTTGGCGAGGTTCGGGCCGCCGTTGTCGCTGACGAAGAAGACGAGGGTGTTTTCGGTTTGTTTCGTCTCGTCGAGTTTCGTGGTCACGCTGCCAATGGCAGCATCCATCGCGGCGACCATGGCGGCGTAGGTGCGGCGCTGCTCGGGCTGGATGTGGGCAAACTTCTCCAGCCACTCCTTCGGTGCCTGCAGCGGCGTGTGAGGCGCGTTGAAGGCCAGATAAAGCATCCACGGTTTGCCATCGCTGGCGTGACGACCCACAAACGCGGCGGCTTCATCGCCGAATTGCTCCGTGAGATACTTCGTCTGCGCTTCATCGGTGCCGTTGCGATTGAGCGGGATGGTGTACTCCGCGCCGCCTTTGTCGCCGGGGAAGTATTGATGGCCGCCACCGAGAGCGCCGAAGTACTCGTCAAAGCCGCGTTTGTTCGGGTGAAACTGCGGATGCGCTCCGAGATGCCATTTGCCCACGGCTCCGGTGGTGTAACCGGCCTGCTTCATGAGCGAGGGAAAGGTCGTCTCGTTCATCGAAAGCCCTGCGGTGGTGTTTTCCGGCATCCAGGCGGGATTGTTCTCATGGCCGAAGCGATGCTGGTAGCGTCCCGTCAGGATGCCCGCCCGCGTGGGGCTGCAAAACGAGTGCGAAACGTAGCCATTCGTGCATCGCAAGCCACGAGCGGCCAGCTTGTCGAGATGCGGCGTGGGGATCTCTTGGGAACCTTGGAAGCCCACATCGTGATAGCCGAGGTCATCGGCGATGATGACCATGACATTCGGCTTCGCGGCGAAGACGGCGCTGGAGGTCGCAAACAGGGAAACCAGGGCAAAAAGAAGGGCGGGATGCTTCATCCCGCCCTCAACGCCGGATTCCACGGCGCTTTTCATGCCATTATGCCACTCACTTCAGAGTCGTGGTCGAACTTGGGTTCGCGTGAGCCGCGATGACGTATTTGTCTTCCCGGAACTCCAGCAGCAGCAGCACCACATGGTAGGTGCCAGCCTTGGGTCGGGTGACGGTGACGGTCTTGTCCAGATCAGTATAGACGTAGCCTTTCTCCAAAGGCTTGAGCTGGGCGCTGCCCATGCGCACACCCGAGATAGTGCCGCCGCGGTAGGGACTCGAGCAGGCCCACAGTTCCAGCTTGAGCGAGCCCGTGCTGCCAGTGCGGTAGTGCTTCACCTTCTTCACCTTCATGTTCACGATGCCCTCGTCATAGTTCGTCCTCCAGCTCCACGGGGCCTCGATCTCAAACATTTTCGCCGGATAGAGCGTGGCCTTGTTCGAGAAGTTCCGGTAGTCGGTGTTTACATAGCCGCCTTCGCGATACTCCGCGACGAGCAGTGCCATATGGTAGCTCGTGGCGGTGCCCGGCATCTTCGCCGCGACCGTGCGGCTGAGCGGCTTGTAAAAGCTGCCCCCCTTCAAACCATCCAGCTTGAACTCGCCCACCATGATACCGCGTGCCGTGCCGCTGAAGTCGTAGGGCATGTTCAGCGCCCAGAGCTGCACCCGGACGGTGCCGCTGGTGCCGCCGCTCGTCTGGTTGACGACCTTGTCAAAGTTGATCGTCACCGTGTTGTTTCCTGGCCCGATCTTGTAGCCCACGCTCCCCTCGAACTTCAATGAGGCCGCCTGGCTGATCGTGGCAAAGGCGAGCGACAGGAGAAAAAGAATCTGTTTCATGCGCGTGAGTGTTAGTCACGAGGCCTTGTTTGAGGTCAAACGTCTTTTTCAAACTGTTCCAAAGGCGCAGACCTCGTTTTTGTTCGCACAGAGCCGCGTGAGACGAAAATCTGCGCACAGCGGCGGCACCTGCTCCTTGAGCTGGGAGAGCAGGGGATACTCGTCATCGCCCTTGAACTTGATCGTCACGATGAAATTTCGCATGCGCCTCTCGCGCACCCATTCCAGCAGCAGGTCGATGCTGCGCTGCGGCGCGGCGATGACATCGCAGATGAGCCAGTCCACGGTCTGCGGTGGCTTGTATTTAAAAGCGTCCGCCGTTTCAAAGTGCAGCTGCGGGTTCCGCATCAGGTCCTCGCGCAGCTCCGAGCGGTCGATGGCGGTCACGCGGGCACCGCGTTTCAGCGCCACATAGCTCCAACTGCCCGGCGAGGCCCCGAGATCGACCACTGTCTCCCCAGCCGAGATCTGCCGGCCGAGGCGCATTTCAGACTCGATCACCTTTCCAAAAGCACGCGAAGGCGCCGCCTTGTCCTCCGCCCAGGGGATGAAGCCGCGCACAAAGGGCGAGATGATCCCGCGGAGCTCGTGAGGCTGAGGAGCAGCGCTCACGGAAAGCCAGCCAGTCTCCGGCGAGGTCAAAAAGCACTGCACGAGCGATGTTTCCGGTGTGAACGGCACCTCCTCATCCATCAACGAGCGCAGCAGATGCCGGCGACGCTTCTTCATGCGCTCCCGCATCGCGGCGCGGATCAGCTCGCAGCGGTGCAGCCCCGCGCGGCCCTCGCCATACTCGGGCCACAGGTGCAGATGCCA
>JBKCXA010000022.1:0-11101 GCA_046316935.1 Prosthecobacter sp. | reverse complement strand
GAAATTAATGAAGCTCAGACGATATGACTCGAAAAATTGATCCCCACATAGGCCACTCATATTGGTCTGACGGTTTGCGTGGGTTTAAGGTGCTGATTCTCGGCGAGTCATCGTACAATCCAAATGGCTATCCTGACACATACGACATATCAAAACAGTGCTCTCATTTGATCAGGGATGTCATCGGTTGGGATGATTATCGACAGAAAGGCATGTTTTACAGTCGAGTCACTCGCATACTGGGCTTCGATCCAAAAACCAAAGAGGCGCGAATAGATTTTTGGTCGCGCGTTAGTTACTGCAATTATCTCCAGGTCATCTTATCTAGACCCAGGGAGATGCCTTCAGGAGAGGCTTGGATCAATGGAAGACAGCCGTTTGTTCAGACCGTTCGAGAACTGAAACCGGATTATGTACTGGTGTTCAGCAAGAGGTTATGGCCACACCTCCTCAAATCGGATGACGTTTCGATTGAGAGCAAGTCCGGCACTTACGCACGCCAAGCGAGGTTTGAGCACGATGATGCCAGCGTCACACAAGTTCTGAACTTTAAACACCCAAGCTCACGCGGCTTCGCTTGGCAGCGTATTCGAGAAGTACTTGATACGACTGTGCCAGGACTGTGTGGATGAGTTTTCTCACCATCTCCATGACTACTGCCACCACTTTCCTCGATCCAGCGGCCCTGATGCGCATCAAGTCTCTTGAGCTTCGTGCGAAGGTCGTCGTCGAAGGATTATGGAAAGGCATGCACCGCAGCCCGTATCATGGCTTCTCCGTCGAGTTCTCCGAATACCGGGCATACGTCCAAGGTGACGACCCGCGCTACATCGACTGGAAGGTGCTGGCACGCAGCGACCGCACCTATATCAAGAAATTCGAGGACGAGACGAACCTGCGTTGCCAGCTCGTCATCGATCACAGCAAGTCGATGAAGTATGGCTCGCAGAGCTACACGAAGGCCGATTACGCCGCCACGCTGGCGGCCACGCTGGCCTCCTTCCTCATGAAGCAGGGGGATGCGGCGGGATTGACCACCTTTGCCGATGGCATCGAAGAACACATGCCACCGCGCAATCGCCCAGGCCATTTGCGTCGCATGATCACCGAACTGGAGCGTCCCGCGAAGGCCGCAGGCACCTCGCTGGATCTCTCCGTTGGCCAGCTTGCCGATTTGCTGCGCAAACGCGGCATGATCTGCCTCATCACCGATCTCCTCGCGCCCATCGAGCATTTGGAGAAGCAACTCGCCCTCCTCGGAGCCATGGGCCACGACCTCGTGCTCTTCCATCTCATGGACCGCGCCGAGATCGACTTCACCTTCGAAAAATCCGCCCACTTCCGCGATGCCGAAACGGGTGCCGAACGCTTCATCGACCCACAAATCGCCCGCGAAACCTACCTCAAGCGCCTCCAAGCCCATCGCGAAACCATCCAAGCCGCCACCGAACGCCACAACGTCGAATACCACTTCTGCCCCACCGACCGCCCGCTCGAAGAAGTGCTCTTCGACTTCCTCAGCGCCCGCCAACACCGGAAATCGAAAATCATAAATCATAAATCATAAATTTCCGTGTCCTGGCTCTTCCCACTCTACCTCGCCGGTGCCGCCGCGATCCTCGCGCCGATCCTGCTGCACCTGCGTCGTCGTCCGCCGCAGGACCGGGTGGAGTTCAGCTCGCTGCTCTTTCTCGATGCACAGACGCCGATGCCCGTTTCGAAGCGTCGGCTCGAAAACTGGCTGCTGCTTCTGCTGCGCTGCCTCGCCTTAATTTTGCTCGCTTTGATGTTCTCGCGGCCGTTTTGGCCCTCGGAGCAATCGGTGACCGCCTCAGCGAGCCGCGCCTCGCTCATCCTCATCGACCGCAGTGCCTCGATGCGTCGCGAGGACCTGTGGAAGAAGGCCGTGGCGGAAGCGGAAAAACTCGTGCGCGAGGCGAAAATCACCGATCGCATCGCGCTCGCGGTGTTTGATCGCGAGCTCACGCCGTTGTGGACCTTTGATGAAGATCGTCAGGCACCCGCGAACCGCCTCACCACCTTCAAAAGCCGCCTGGAGGCACTTTCGCCCACCTGGGCACCCACGCACCTCGACCGCGCTTTGATCGCTGCGGTGCCGAGTTTTGATTCCAGCACCGCCACGCTGCAAAAACGCATTCATCTCATCTCCGACCTCCAAGAAGGTGCGAAGCTTGATGCGCTGCGCACCATCGCCTGGCCGGCGGAGATCACGCTGCAGGTCCATCGCATCGAAGCAGCGGTGCCGGATAACTTGAGCATTGCCCTCGCTGCAAGGGACGTAAGCGACGCAAAGGACGCAAGCGATAGGAGCGCGGACGCCCTCGTCCGCATTCGTCTCTCGAACACCCGCGACTCCGCCCTCCGCGATTTCACGCTTGCCTGGCAAGGCGCTCCGAAAGCCGATGCCATCACCGCGCAGCTCCCGCCGGGTGCCTCGCGCATCCTTCCGGCACCGCCGAACGCAATCAACGCCACCACGCTGTCCCTCACCGGTGATAAACACGATTTCGACAACCGCGTCTTCATCGCCCCGCCGCAGCCGCGGGCCGTGCGCATCCACTTTCTCGGCCAAGACGCCACGCGTGACGAAGCCTCCGCGCCGCTCTACTACCTCGCCCGGGCGCTTCAGCCCACTGTCACGCTCGCTCCACAGCTCACAGCCGATGAAAAGATGCCCGCACAGGCACCAGACATCCTTTTCATCGTCGGCAATGCCGCCCCGGAAGGTATGCGCGACTACCTCGAACGCGGCGGTTTCCTCGTTACTGCCCCAAATGATGCCAAGCTGCTCAAAACACTCGGCTTCGACCTCACCATCACGCCCGACACCAGCGATGACTATCGCATGCTCGCGGATGTCAAAACCGAGCATCCCTTACTAAAACCCTTCGCCGATCCCAAACTCCGCGACTTCACCAAGCTGCGCTTTTGGAAGCATCGCGTGATTTCTGCCCCAAATCATAAATCAGAAATCATAAATCATAAATCTCTGGAAACGCTCGCCACCTTCGACAACGGCCACCCAGCCATCCTCAGCGCCCGCGTGGGCAAAGGCACGCTCATCGTCCTCGCCTCCGGCTGGCATCCATCGGACAGCCAGCTCGCCCTCAGCACGAAGTTCGTGCCTCTGCTTTACGGCTGGCTGGCCGCCGCGGGCTTCAGCCACGATCCCGCCGCCACGCTCTTCGTGGGCGATGATCTGCCGCTCGATGCCGCGCAGCCGCACACGATCACGGACCCCACCGGCAAAACGCATTCGCTGAAAGCCGGTCAAGCCTTCACCACCGTCGAAATCGGTCTGCATCAGATTCAGACAGGCTCACAAGTGCAAACCATTGCCGTGAATCTTGCGCCTGAGGAAGGCCGCGTGCTGCCGATGGAGCCGGCCAAGCTCACCGAGCACGGTTTGAAGCTTTCCGCCGCCTCGGAGGCAGATCATGCCTCCGCGACCTCCGACCAGCGACTGACTTCCTCGGACACGGAGCAGCGCCAGCACCTCTGGTGGTGGTTTTTGGTCGCGCTTCTGGCCGTCCTCCTGCTGGAGACGTTGGTGGCAGGCCGCACCCGCTCGGCCGCGACGGCTTGAGGTGATGAAAAAACCTTGTCGCTTCCGGCGGATTGCGGTTTGATCGCCTTTTCCTTCGAATTTTCGCTTCACCCATGAACGACCTCCATCGTCGCATCGCCGCCGCCCAGGGCTATGTCGAGCTGGGCCTCCACACGGAGGCCCGCGAGGAGCTGGCGGGGCTGCCGGTGGCGGCGCACAGCCGGGTGGATGTGATCGAGATCACGCTGCTCTGCCTGATGGGCGAGCGCCGTTGGGAGGAGGCTTTTGCGCTGGCCTCCAACCTTTGCCAGCAGGAGCCTTCGGAACCGGGAGGCTTCATCCACGCGGCTTTCTGCCTGCATGAGATGAACCGCACCGCCGAGGCGCTGGACTTTCTCGGCCGCGGCCCTGCCTCGCTCCGCACGAAGCCGGTCTATTTTTACAACATGGGCTGCTACCACGCCAAACTCGGCCAGATGGACAAGGCGCTCCGGTATCTGCGGCAGGCCTTTGAGATGGACCCGGACCTGCGACGCTATGCGCGGAAGGATGCGGACCTCGCCGCGCTGCGTGAGCATCTGAAAACTGGCACGCCCGCATGATCACGCCAGTCTCGCCCCGGCAGCTCGCGGCATTGACCGCATGGTTTGAGGAGAGTTTCCGCACCCGCGGGGAGATGGGAGCCTCCGTCTCCATCTGGCAGGAAGGGCGTGAAATCCTCAGCCTCGGTCACGGCCACTGCGACCGTGCTCGCACGCGAGTGTGGACGCAGGACACGCTGGTGCCGGTATGGTCCGCCACGAAGGCACCTGCCGCGGTGTGCTGCCTCATGGCGCTGCACGAGGCCGGGCTGCCGCTCGATTGCCCGGTGGCGGAGATCTGGCCGGAATTCGTCGGCGGTGGGAAATCGGACGTGCGCTTTTTGCATCTGCTCACGCACACCGCCGGCCTTTGTGCATTGGATGAACGCGTGCCCATCTTCAACTACGAGGCCGTCGTCGAGGCGCTGGAGCGTCAAATGCCGCTGTGGGTGCCCGGCGAGCATCAGGGCTATCACGCCCGCACCTTTGGCTTCCTCATGGATGAGATCGTGCGCCGTCTCACCGGCGCGGAATCGCTCGGCCACTACTTCCACGAGCTTTTTGGGGGACCGATGGACCTCGATTTTTGGATCGGCCTGCCGCCGGAGCAGTTCGACCGCGTCTCGCCCATCTACCCAGGCAAGATCAGCATCGCCGCCGCAGACCAGCCTTTTCTCAAAGCCTTCAGCACGCCGAATTCGCTCACGATCCGCACCTTCCAATCGCCCTTCGGCCTCAATGCCGTGAGTGATTTCAATCAAAGCGACACCTGGGCCCGTGGCTACGCCAGCATGGGCGGCGTGGGCAGCGCTCGTGGCTTGGCGAAGTTTTATGCCATGCTCGCCGATGACGGTCGCTGGAAGGGTTTCGAGATGGTGCCGCAGCCTGTTTTGAAGCACCTCGAAGAGACCATCTGCCAGAATGAAGATGTCGTCCTGCTCACGCCCATCGCCTTCGCCGCTGGAGTCATGCACGATCCCATCGACCGGAACCCGGAATCCGAGACGCATGGCAAGAAGCTCCGTCAGCTCTACGGCCCCTCAGCGTGTGCCTATGGCCATCCCGGCGCGGGAGGCTGCCTCGCCTTTGCCGATCCGGAAAACGCGATCTCCTTTGCCTATGTGATGAACCAGATGGAGAGCGGCCCCTTGCCTGGTGAGAAGGTGCGCGGCCTCGTCGAGCGGCTCTACGCGTGAGCGGGGTTCAATGCAGCTTCAGCGTCACGGCGCTCGAATCCTTCAAGCGGAGGCCTTTCTGCTTCCTTGTCATCAGTTCAAACTGCTTCGCCCAGTCCCGCATCGAGTGCTCGGCGTGTCCATAGGGCAGGAAATCGCGGGCATTGAAGAAGGTCAGCTTGTCCGCCTCGTTGTCGGCGAACTCGAAGAACACCTCGGAGCTGCCGGGGAGCGTGATCTTGCCCTCGATGGCCATGCTGCCGGAGGTGAAAAGACGGCCAAAGCCAGCCAGCGGCGTCACCGCAAATTTCGCCATCGTGAGCACCAAATTCCCACGCGGGCTGGTGGGGTTCAGATCCGTGATGGCGAGCTGGAGCGTGAGTGCGTCCTTGCCCGGCTTGTCGGTCAGTTGATACACCGGGGCGGGGGATTCGAGAAACGCCCGCTCAAACTCCTCCCGCAGCCGCACCGCCATCTGCTCCTCCCGTCGCTCCGTGCCCCAGCGTGCTTCCTGGCGTGCCATCGCCTTTTTGACAGGCCTCAGATGAGCCAGCGAAACCGGCGCGATGTACAGCCTGGTGGCCGCGCGGCCCTTCTCCAGCACCTGGGCATCCTTTGCCACCCACACCGTTTGAAAAGGCAGCTTCCCCTTCGTGTTCACCGCCTCTCCCGCATGCTCAAAGAAGGGTGAGAGCTTGCTGGGCCTCGCCTTGAGCAGATGATTCGTCGCCGAGCAGGAGCACAGCAGCGCCAGACATGGCAGCAAAAGCAAGATGAGGCGGCAGGGCAGGCGGGACGGCATGGCGAGGGACCGGAAAGCATCGTAACGACCCGCTCTGAAAATGACAATCACAGAGTCAGCTTCCTGAAAGAATCATCGTGGGCTGCTTTGTGCCCCTGCGGCGTGATTTTCACTTGTCGCCCCGCCGCATCTTTGTTCCAATCCGCGCCCTCAAACCTCAACCCAATTACTTCACATGCCCCACGTCGAAACCAACGGAATCAAGATGTTTTACCAGGAACGCGGCAGCGGTGATCCGCTTGTTTGCATCATGGGTGTGACCGCCCCCGGCGGTGTGTGGGATGCGCACGCGCAGGCCTGGGAAAAGCATTTCCGCTGCATCCTCGGAGACAACCGCGGTGTCGGCGAGACCGACAAGCCGGAAGGCCCCTACACCACGGCGATGATGGCGGACGACTACGCCGGCCTCATGGACAAGCTGGGCATCAAGCAGGCGCGTGTCGTTGGTTGCTCGCTCGGCTCGGTGATCGCCCAGCAGCTTGCCTTGCGGCATCCGCAGAAGGTGAAGAGCATGATTTTGATGTGCACCTGGGCCCGCCAGGACCGCTTTGGTCTCTACACCTGGCAGCATCTCATGAAGGCCAAGGCGGACATGCGTCCGGAGGATTTCATGCAGTGGATTCAGATGCTCATCTTCACCAAGCCGTGGTTCGACAACGACGACTGCTGGAACAACATGCAGCAGGGCCTCAAGGACGCCGCCATCAATCCCGCCCCGCAGCCGCTGCACGCCACGGAAGCGCAGAGCGCCGCCGCCATCAGCCACAACACGCTCAACGAGCTCAAGAATGTGAAATGCCCCACGCTGGTCATCGGCGGGAAGAACGACACCTTCACCCCGAGATGGATGAGCGAGGAGGTGGCGGCCGCCATCCCCGGCGCTGACCTGCACCTCTACGACAACGCCGGGCACGCCTTCCACTGGGAGTGCCTTGGTGATTTCAATCCCCGCACCACCGAGTGGCTGCTGAAGCATTGATCCATCCGCCAAATGCCCGTTGCAAACCGGGCCTGGCACACCCATATCGACCACCCCAATCCCAATCAAACCCATGAAATCAATCGCACCGACTCTTGCCGCCATCGCCTTCGCTTTCGCCGGCCTGGCCGGTCCAACCTCAGCCCAGGAAAAAACCGTGAGTGACGCCAAACCCGTAAAAATCGTGATGGAGACCAGCAAAGGCTCCATCGAACTCGAACTCGACCCCGCCAAGGCTCCAAAGACCGTTGCCAACTTTGTCAGCTATGTGAAGAAGGGCCACTACGACGGCACGATCTTCCACCGCGTGATCCCCGGTTTCATGATCCAGGGCGGCGGCTTCACCGCCGACATGCAGCAGAAGGCCACCGATGCTCCGGTCGAAAATGAAGCCAAGAACGGTCTCAAGAACGTCCGCGGTGCCATCTCCATGGCTCGCACCAGCAATCCGCATAGCGCCACCAGCCAGTTCTTCCTCGTTCACAAGGACAGTAACTTCCTCGACTACCCGGGACAGGATGGCTGGGGTTACTGCGTCTTTGGCAAGATCACCAAGGGGCTGGAGGTGCTCGATGCCATCGCCGCCGTGCAGACCACGAATGCTGGCATGCACCAGAATGTGCCTGCCGAACCCATCGTGATCAAATCGGCCAAGTTGTCCGAGTAATCGCGACGCAGAAAACGACTTGTGATGCCGGACGGGGAGCCCTGTCCGGCATTTTTCATGTCGTGGTTGCGGCTGCAAGCGCACGCAGAAGTTGCGCCCTGAAAATCCGGCCCTTACCGTTCCGGCTGTTTGCATGTCCACGACGCGATTTTTGACCCACTCCCTCCCACCCACCGAGCTGGACGGCCCTCACGCGGCCTGGTGCCTGGCCGCGTATGTGCGTGAAGGTGCCCGCCAGTGGCCGGAGCGCATCTACCTGCGGGATGGCAGCCACGAGCTGACCTACGCGGAGACTTGGCGGCGTGTGGCCAGCCTCGCGGAGTGGCTGCGGCAGCAGGGCATCGGCCGTGGAGACCGAGTGGTGATGGTCACCGAGAACCGAATCGAGACGGTGCTGATGTTTTTTGCCGTGGCGCAGATCGGCGGCATCTCCGTGGTGCTGCATCCCCAGATGAAGCCGGAAGGTCTGCGCCGCATCCTGGAGCAGACGGAGCCGAAACTGGGCATGCTGGAGGCCGCCACCGCGTCTTTGAAGGAGGAGTTTGGTGCGGTGCCGCTTCTTTGGGCGGATGAAAAAGGATTCGCCGACGCCATCGGAGAGCCGGAGCCGGAACGCGTGCCGTTTCCCGGCCTCGACATCGATCCGGCCTTCCTCGTCTTCACCTCCGGCTCCACGGGCACGCCGCGGGGCGTGATCCTGACGCATGACAACGTCCACTTCGTCTCCGCTGCCATTCAGGCGAGGCTGCAATACCAGGCCGACGATCGCGTCGCGATCTTTTTGCCGCTGAGCTTTGATTACGGGCTTTACCAGATCTTCTACGCGGCCCTCGCGGGAGCGAGTGTGTTCATCGGCAGGCCGGAGATGGCCGGGCCGGAACTGCCGCGCATCCTGGCGGCCCAGGAAATCAGCGTGCTGCCGGGCGTGCCGACCTTGTTTGGCGGCCTCATCAAGATGCAGCGCTACCGCCCGGTGCCGCTGCCGAAGATGCGCGTTATCACGAACACCGGTGATCATTTGCCGCAAAGCTACATCGCCAGCCTCCGCGAGCTGTTTCCACAGGCCCGCGTTCATCCGATGTATGGCCTCACCGAGTGCAAACGCGTCTCCATCCTCCAGCCTGAGGAGCTCGATCCGAAGCCGGAGTCTGTCGGCAGGCCGCTCGATGGCACGGAGGTCTTCGCCATCGACACCAACGGCAACCGCCTGCCACCCGGCGAGACGGGCGAGCTGTGTGTGCGGGGCCGTCACCTGGCCCTCGGCTACTGGCGGGCACCGGAGGAGACCGCGAAGCGCTATAAATTCATCGGCGAGGGCCACTCACGCGTGCTGGTGAGCGGTGATTTCGGCAGCGTGGATGCCGATGGCTTTCTTCACTTCCATGGGCGCAGTGATTTCCTCATCAAACACAAAGGTCATCGCCTCAGCCCGGCCGAGGTGGAGGAGGAGGCCTGCCGCATGATGGGCGTCGTGGCGGCCGGATGCGTCAAAGACGAGGCGAAAGACCTGCTCTGCCTGTTTGTGAGTGTTTCGGACACCTCGCTCGATGAGCCGAAAATCATCCAGGCGCTCAGTTTAAAGCTCGAACCGGCCAAAGTGCCCAATCGCGTGTTTTTGCTGCCTGAGCTGCCCAAGACCGGAAACCAGAAAGTGGATCGAAAAGCCCTCCGGGCCATGCTGTGAATCATGAAAACCGATTTTGCCCGCCAACTGATCGAAAAGCATGGCTCGCCCCTGTTCGCGTATGATTTGGACGCGGTGAAGCAGCGGGCGCAGACCCTGCTCGCGGCGTTGCCGGAGGGATCGCGGCTTTATTACTCCTTCAAAGCCAACCCACTGCCCGCCATCGCCCGTGAGTTGCGTGAGCTGGGCGTGGGTGCGGAGATCACCTCCGACGGCGAACTGATGGCGGCCCAAAACGCGGGCTACGAGGACGGCATCGTTTTTGGCGGACCGGGCAAATCGGAGGAGATGATCGCCAAGATGCTCGAAAACGACGTGACGCACTTCTCCTGCGAGAGCTTCACGGATGCCGTGCGGCTTTCCAAGATGGCGGTGAAGGCCGGTGTGAAGATCACCGCCATGCTGCGCGTGAATCCGCAGCAGGCACCCGATGCCCGGCTGGCGATGAGCGGCGTGGAGAGCCAGTTCGGCTTTGATGAGGCGCTGCTGCTCGCCGAAGGCGCGGCGCAGCGGCTGAAGCTCCCAAATCTCACGCTCAATGGCGTGCATGTGTATTTTGGCACCCAGGTGGCATCCGTCGAGGCGCTGGCCAAGAACACTCAATGTGCGCTCGACACGGCGGTGCGTGTCTCGGAGGCGCTTGGCTTCAAGTGTTCGGTGATCAATGCGGGTGGCGGCTTCCCCTGGCCCTATGCCAGCGAGGCCGCAGGCAGCGATCTGGCCGGCCTGCGCGAGGCTTTGGAGGCAGTCTGGCAGGCCTCGCCTTTGCATGGGAAGGCTCAGCTTTGTTTCGAGAGCGGTCGCTACCTCAGCGCCGGCAGCGGCACGCTGCTCACCACCGTGCTCGATGTGAAAAAGGCGGGCTCGAAGACCTTTGTGGTGCTCGACACCGGCATCCATCACCTCGGCGGCATGTCCGGCCTTGGCCGCATCCCGCGTTCAGCGATCACCTTGACCAATCTCACGGCTCAACGCGAAGGCGAGATGGTCGCGGATGTCGTCGGCCCCCTGTGCAGCCCGCTCGACAGCCTCGCCCGCGGCCAAAAGATGGCCCCCGTCGAGGTGGGTGATGTGCTCGCCGTGCCAAATGTGGGTGCTTACGGACTCACCGCGAGCTTGCTGGGCTTTTTGAGCCATCGGACGCCCACCGAAGTGGCCTACCGTGGCGGTCGAGAGGTTGAAAAATGGGTGTTCCAGTGCTGGCACAATCCTTATCGTGCTTTTTAGTCTCTCTCCCCCCAGACAATGACTGCGACCGATCTCACCCCCAAACTCCAGGCCATCCTCAGTCCGAAGCTCCGCTTCCTCGCGCCCGGCGCCGCCGTGCCGATGGATGAGGACCTCGGCAAGCTAGGCCTGGATTCGATGGCCTCCATCGACCTCCTCATGGAGATCGAGCAGGAACTCGGCGTGCAGATCCCGGACGACATGATGACGGCGGACACCTTTTCCACCGGCAATCATCTCCTGGCCGTGATCGAGAAGCTGGTGCCTTGAAGACGCTTCAAGGCACCGTGGCGTGTCGTCTGCTCAGCCCAGTTCGCTGATTTTGACGGGGCGGCCGCCTTGCTCGGCGCTCTTGTCGGCGGCGAAGATGACTTCGAAGGATTTTTGGGATTCTTCGAAGCTGGTGAGGGGCATGGGC
>JBKCXA010000021.1:0-6548 GCA_046316935.1 Prosthecobacter sp. | reverse complement strand
GCAGATGAGAAGAACTGGACGAGGGAATTTCAAAAATTTGTTTGGATGTCTAAAATATATTATTGATTTAACAACACGAAATTCTAAAATCCCCATATTATGAAGCCACTGCCGCACTTTCTCCCAATCGGCTGCGCCCTCACTCTGGGCCTCACGCTTACCGCCACGGCCCAGCCGGCCTCCTCGATGCCCAGTGGCTACACCTACATGCAGCCTCCGCCTCCGGGTTACGGCACCTTCCAGGCAGCTCCGACGAAGTCCGCTGCTCCGAAGACGACGACCGCCGCCCCCCGCCGGGCTCCTGCGACCTCTCCGGTCTATGGTCCTCTGCCTTCGGACTCATCCATCTCGATGGCCCGGCTGAATTCGACCGTCCAGGATCACGACAACCGTCTGCGCCGCCTCGAAAAAGATGTGGCGGGCATCAAAGGAGGCTCGTCCGCCCGCTTCGTCAGCACGGACACCGCTTCCGCCAGCCTGCGTTCGCACACGACTTATACCGTGAAACCCGGTGACAGCCTCTGGGCCATCGCCAGTCGCCACCGCTGCAGCCCTGGTGACATCATCCAGCTCAACCGCATGAAGAGCGACACGGTCGTGATCGGCCAGCAGCTCCTCATTCCCGGCCCTGCCGGCAGCTCCAGCAGCACCACGCAGACGACTTACAAGCCCTACTACCACGACGTGCGCCCAGGGGATACCTCCAGCACCATCGCGAAGAAATATAGCGTCTCCCGCCAGTCGCTCATGGATGCCAATCCACGGGTCGATTTCGGCGGCGGGCTCGTTCCAGGCTCGCGTGTGGTCATTCCAGGGAAGGGGACTCGTGTCTCTACCGGCTCTGCTCCCATCGCCAGCAGTTCCACGAGCAGCAGTGGCAGCTACACCGTGAAGCCAGGCGACAGTCTGAAGGCCATCGCCATCCGTCACGGCACCAGCACCGCCAATCTTGCCTCCCTGAACGGCATCAAGGATGCCAACAAACTCGTCGTCGGCCAGCGCATCATCCTTCCCGGTGGCAAAGCTCCATCTTCAAGCCGCACCGTGGCCTCTTCGAAGCCGAAACCCGTCTCCAAACCCTCCGCCCAGGCTTCGAGCGATACGGTTCCGATGCCTGGCATGGGCCTGCCCGATGGCATGCCCCCGCCACCGAGCGTGCCGCTGCCCTCAAATTCGATCAGCGAGACCAAAAAGCCCTCCTCGCCGCCTGCCGACACGCATCGCGGCGTGCTCGCCTACCGTGTCGATAACACCGACAGCATCGAAAGCATCGCCAACCAGTTCAGCACGACTCCCGCCCGCATCCGCGAAATGAACCACCTCCAACCAAGCACTAAGCTGAACGCTGGTGACGAGATCATGGTTCCTGCTTTGGGTGCCGTTTCAGTCGGGAACTAACAGGTAGATCAGTTGATTGCCTTATATTCGGCGTTCGCTTCGCGGCTCCGCTGCAGGCCTTGATAGGAAGCGCATGAACGGGCTGAAGCCCGAACTACAAACACTCTTGGATTGAGCCAAATGCGAAACTTAATCAGCAGCGGGGAATCTTCTGATTCGCTTGCCTCCATTCGTTTGCTCATCCCTGCTGCTGGCAAACGAATGGAGGCAAGCGAATGGGTTTTGAAGAGGTTTTGCAACCAGCTCAGTTGATTGCCAGTTTTAAACCTGAAACTTGAAACCCAAGTTCCTCACCGCCGCTTCTTCTTCCGCCCCGTCATGATGCCGCGGGCCTTGTCTTCTTCGTCGAGCACCGTGGTGTATTTATAGCTGAAACCTTCCAGCTTCCGGCGCGGGATCTTCTGGCTGATGAGGCGCTCGATGGAGGCCACGTTCATGATTTCGTCCGCGGCGAAGAGCGTGAAGGCATCGCCCTCCTTCTGCGCACGGCCGGTGCGGCCGATGCGGTGGACATAGTCCTCGCTGTGCTCGGGCACCATGTAGTTGATGACGTGCGTCACGCCGCTGATGTCCAGGCCGCGGGCGGCAAGGTCCGTCGCCACGATGATCTCGTATTCACCCTCGCGGAAGCCTTTGAGCGCCTTTTCGCGATCCTTCTGGCCGATGTCGCTGTGCATGACGGCGGCTTTGTATTCGCCGGTCATCTGGATGGCGGCATGCAGTTGGTCCGCCTGGGCTTTCGTCCGGGTGAAGATCATCATGCTATCGAAGTGCGTCTGCTTCAAAATCGCGAGCAGCAGCTCCTGGCGCTGGTCACCAGCCACCGGATACATGTAATGGCTCACGGTCTCGGCCGCAGAGAAGCGGATGCCAACTTCCACGCTTTCCGGCTCTTTGAGGGCAAAGTCCGCCAGGCTCTTGATCTGCGGCGGCATGGTGGCGCTGAAAAACAGCGTCTGGCGCGAAGATGGCGTCTTTTCGACGATGCGGCGCACATCCGGCAGGAAACCCATGTCCAGCATGCGATCCACTTCATCGAGAATCAGGATCTCCACGCCACGCAGGTCGGCCACGCCTTCCTGCATGAAATCGAGCAGGCGGCCCGGCGTGGCCACGACGACATCGACGCCCTCCTGAAGGCCTTTGCGTTGCTTTTCATAGCCCACGCCACCGTGAACTAGAAGGACGCGCAGCCCGGTGTGCTTGCCATACTTCTCAAATTGCTCCACGACCTGCGCCGCCAGCTCTCGCACCGGTTCCAGCACGAGGCAGCGGAACGTTCCCGGGGCACCCAGGCGATGCAGCGCAGGCAAAGCGAAGGCCGCCGTCTTGCCGGTGCCTGTCTGGGAGGCTCCGACGAGGTCCTTGCCGGTCAAAATGATCGGAATCGACTTCTCCTGGATCGTGGTTGGCTTGTCATAGCCGGTCTCGCGCACGGCGGCGAGGATGGCAGGTGAAAGGCCGAGCACTTCCCAGTTCGGCGGATACGGGCCTTCCGGCACGGGTGGAGGGGGAGGCGGGGGCACCGGGGCGTGGTTCTCACGCTCGGGCTTTGCCTCACGCGGGCCACGGCCACGTTCAGGACGATCACCACGCGGCCCACGCTCGGGCCGGTCACCTCTTGGCCCGCGGTCAGGGCGGTCGCCACGCGGACCCCGGTCACGCGGTGGACGGTCGCCACGCGGCTTGCCGCCTTCGCGATGACCTTCCTTATGAGTGTCCTGATGCGGACGCTTGTGCGCATGAATCGTCGCCGGATGGTCGGGGTGCACCTCCTTGGCGAGTTCCTTCACGACGGGTTTCTTCAATCGCAGCACCTTTTTCAGGCCCGATTTCAATCGGCTGAACAGGGAGGGTTTTTTCGGAGCGTGGTCGGGGCGGCGTGGGGTGGTCACAATCGGGGCGGGAGGAATGGGGCGGCCCCTATCGGCCAGCTTGGCGGACAATGCAAACCCGCATCCAGGGCCTGAAATTGCCGCGTAAACCGGGAACAATCCTCTTGCCCCAACGCCTCAGGTTTTCATACTCGCCCCGCCCTCATGTCCTCCATCTCGTATCTTCCCGGAAAAGAGCCTCATCCACGCGAACACCGCCTGATCTTCAAAAACATCGATCGCGTCGGCTGGAACACCTCCATCGACTGCGCCATCGCCGACGGCGGTTACGAGATGCTCAAGAAGGCGCTCCAAATGGAACGCAGCGCCATCACGAATGAAGTGAAGGCCAGCGGCCTGCGTGGCCGTGGCGGTGCGGGCTTCCCCACCGGCGTGAAATGGGGCTTCATCCCGCCGACCAACACAAAGCCAGTCTATCTCATCTGCAACGCCGACGAATCCGAGCCCGGCACCTTCAAAGATCGCTACATCCTGCATCAAGATCCTCATCAGCTCATCGAGGGCATGACCATCGCCTGCTATGCGGTGGGAGCGAAGCTGGCCTACATCTACATCCGCGAGGAATTCCCGCAGGCCGCGACCATCGTCGAAAAAGCCATCGCTGAAGCCCACGCGAAGGGTTTCCTCGGCAAAAACATCCTCGGCAGCGGCTTTGACTGCGAAATCTACGTCCACCGCGGTGCCGGAGCCTACATCTGCGGTGAAGAGACCGGCCTCATCGAGTCCCTCGAAGGCAAGCGCCCCTACCCGCGCATCAAGCCGCCGTATTTCCCGGCGGCACTCGGCCTCTACATGAGCCCCACCATCGTCAACAACGTGGAAAGCCTCTGCCATGTGAAACACATCCTGCAAATGGGCGGCGCGGAATACGCCAAGCTCGGCACGCCGAACAACACCGGCACCCGCATCCTCTGCGTCTCCGGCGATGTGCAAAAGCCCGGCTACTACGAGGTCCAGGTCGGCAAAGTCACCATGGGCGAGGTCATCAATGATCTCTGCGGTGGATTGAAACCCGGTCGCAAGCTCAAAGCCATCATCCCCGGCGGTTCCTCCGCCAAAGTCCTGCGTGCTGATGAAACCTTCAAAATGAAGGATGGCCGCGAGCTCACCATCATGGACATCCCGATGGACTTCGACACCATGGCCGCCTGCGGCACCATGGCAGGCTCCGGTGGCGTCATCATCATGGACGACAGCCGCAGCATGAGCTGGGTCATCAACAACCTGAACAACTTCTACGCCCACGAAAGCTGCGGCCAGTGCACCCCTTGCCGCGAAGGCAGCCTGTGGATGAAAAAGATCAGCGACCGCATTGTAAGCGGCAACGCCAGCCCCGACGATGTGGACACCTTGGAGCAGGTCGCCGTGCAAATCGACGGACGCACCATCTGCGCCTTCGGCGAAGCCAGCGCCTGGCCCACCCAGTCCTTCGTCCGCAAATTCCGCGACGAACTCAAAGCCGACTGCAAAGCCGACCTCGCCGGACAAATCGTCAATAGCGAGGGCAAGGTGGCGGCGGCTTCGATGGCTTCCTGATCGGAACGCATTTCCACCAGCGAATCACGGATCATCCTTGCCCGCGATGAAATCGCGGAAGGCTTGAGCCACGCGTTGAGTCATCGCGGCGGACTCGCCGGGCAGTTTGCGGCCGTCGATGGCGGCCAGCGGATGGACGTCGCGAGTGCTGGAGGTCAAAAACGCTTCCTGGCAGGTTTCGAGAATCGAGAGCGGCATCGTTTCCTCGCGAACAGCAATGCCCGCGTGCTGACAGGCCTCGATCACGAGAGCACGTGTGACACCTGCGAGGCATCCGCTCTCCAGCGGCGGCGTCTTCACGAGGTTGTCGTGAACGACGAAGAGGTTGGTGCCGGTGCCCTCGCAAAGCTCGCCGCGAGTATTTGCCAGGATCGCCTCGCCAGCCCCGCGTGATTTGGCATCGGCCAAGGCGCGGGCGTTTTCGCCATAAGAAGTGGATTTGATGCCGGCGAGGGCTCCGCGCTCGTTTCGAGTCCACGGCACCGTCACGGCGGTTTCAGTCGGAGGCCAGGGTTTGAGCACGGAAGCCACCACCGTCATCGTCGGTGTATCGTGGCCGCGATCCGAGCCCAGCGGCCCATCGCCGCTCGTCACCGTCCCTCGACTGCGGGCATCGCGCAGGCCATTCGCATCCATCACGTCCTGAATGGCGGCGATGAACAGCTCAAAGCGCGGCGCGGCAAAGCCCATCGCATCACACGAGGCCACGAGTCGCTTCCAATGCCGGATGGCCGTGAAAGGCTTCCCATGTCGCGCCACCAGCGTCTCGAACACGCCGTCACCGACGAGGAAACCAGGATCGAAGGGGGAGATGCGGGCTTCTGCGGTGGGAAAGACCGTTCCATTGATCCAGATGTTTGAGGGAAGGCTCATGGGTAGGTGGGGTGAATCATTCTTCAGAGGCTCCTTCCTCGCCATGACCTTCCTCGGCCATGCGGTGGATGGTGGCGCTGAGCAGGTCGATGTAGCCCTGCACGTCGAGACTCTCCGGCTCCGGCTCGCCGCGAATGGAATACAGCCAGCCCTGCTCGTAAGGATCGCTGCGCACGATGCAGGCGTCCTGTTTGAGCAGCGGATTGCCGCCGGCAAAAGTACCGCTCATCACGCAATACACATCCGAGGCCGCCTTGAAGCCCTCCACCCAGCCGATGTTGTCGCCGGGGGCCACGGGGCCGCCTTCGGCGGGCTTCCATTCGCAATCCACCAGCTCGCCCAGCATTCGCGTGGCGAATTTTGTGAAGCCCACGCGCCACAGGCCGGGCTCGCCCTCGACCGGTGCCATCCAGTAGTGCGACCGCGAGTAGCGGAAGGTGTCCGGGAAGCGGGCGGAGAAGCGGGCGTGTTTGAAGCGGATGAAATTCAGCGGCATCGGGCGGGGCAGGGTGGGTGGAGTGCTGGAGTAGTGGAGTGTTGGAAAGGCGGGACAAGCCAATACTCCACGACTCCAACAATCCATCACTCCCTCAGACCACCGTCCCGCCTAAAAACACCTCGGCCCGGTGGAACCCAACCAAAATTCCACCGGGCCTTTAGGTGACCAGTGAGTCCCCAACCATGAAGTGACTCACTAGCTCGTTGTTTTGTCTTCCGGGCGAACCCGGAAAGCTTTGAAGCTCTCGCCTCAACCGAGTTCTTGAATGAGCAGCCTGCGGGCCAACCTGTGTGACGAATCGCAGAAATTTTGCTCGAACTGAAAAATTTTCACCGCGCATATACCGC